>NZ_NOLI01000015.1:0-87686 GCF_002245975.1 Nostoc sp. 'Peltigera membranacea cyanobiont' 213
CGGGGTGGGGTTCTTCGAGTTTAATAAGCAATCAAGCGGAGATGATATTAGGTCATTTTCCCCATAAGGTGAGAGGCTAAGTCATCATGCAGTTGACGGCTAAACCCGATCGCACTTTTGGCTTAATTGTGGGTATTGAAAAGTACCACGAAACTGCTTGGAACGTCACGGGTGGGGGGCCAGCCGATGACGCGCTGAAATTTGCTCATTGGCTGCATCGGCGCGGTGTGCCGAGGGAGAATATTCGGTTATGTTTATCAGCACTAGAAGAAAATCATCAGTTAATTGGGGAATGTGGGTTAACTGTAGAGTTTGCAACTGAGCAAAATATCTCCGACATTGTGACTAACTTTTTATCCCCAAAGTCGGGAGATTTACTCTACATTTTTTGGGCGGGACATGGTTTGATTACCTCAGAACGAGAGCGTCGGTTGCTTTGTGCTGATGCAAATAAACAGAATTGGCAGAATTTAGATTTAAATTCTTTATTAGTTTTGTTGGGTTCCGATAATTTTCAGATTCGTAATCATATTTGTATTATTGATGCCTGTGCCAATTATGTTTTAGAGTCGAAGGGAAGACCAACTAACTTAGGTGGCAAAGCTTTTTTGAGTGGACAGCCAAAGCAAGATAGTCAACAATTTGTGTTACTGGCTGCGCGGGAAGGAGAAAAAGCTCAGGTAAATTCTCAAAATAAAACAGGATACTTTTCTCAAGCTGTGCGGGAGGCTTTTGCAGCAGCTAATGGGACTTTTCCCCCGAATATGAGGGAAGTTACTGAGGCAGTTAAGCAGCGATTTAAGGGTTTAGATAACAAACAACTGCCGACTTATTTTTATTCTCGTAGTTGGGATGGAGATATTGAAAAATCTCATTTCAACCCGTTTGATATCCCGCATAATATCCCACAGAGTCAAGCTCGTAAGTTTGTTGGCAGGGATGAGCAAATAGAACAATTGCATCAGCTATTGCAAGCAAATGATGTTGTGTCAATTAGCGATGTGACTAGACAAGGTGGCGTGGGTAAAACAGAGTTAGCTATTCAATACTCATGGCAATATCTAGAAGATTATTCTGGCGGCTGTTGTTGGTTAAATCCCCAAGGTATTGATTTGGGAACCCAGTTAGTAGAGTTTGGAGTTGTGAATTTACCTAACTTTAATCCACCGGATGGATTAAGCCTAGCAGGTAAAGTTGCTTATTGCTGGAAGAAGTGGCAAGCTGGCAAAGTTTTATTGATATTTGATGATGTCAAAGACTGGAAGCAAATTCAACCCTATCTACCACCGAAAGGTTCTCGGTTTAAGGTGTTAATTACCACTCGTCAAAACACAGGATTAACATATCCATCACTACCGCTAGGTGAATTGTCACCAGATGGAGCCTTAGAATTATTAACAACTCTGCTGGGAAAAGATAGGGTTGAGAAGGAATTAGAATTTGCTAAAGGTCTTTGCCGATTTGTGAATTATGTACCAATTGGACTTTACCAAATAGCAGCACAGTGCCGAGAGCCAGGAAGAGTATTATGCTAGCAGACATTCTCGCACGGCTACAAAAGCAAGCATCAGCAGGTGAGTCTGGTGTTGCAGCAGCTTTTGAGTTGAATTGGCAAAGCTTGGAACCAGAGGCGCAAAAATTGGCTTGTCTGTTGAGTTTGTTTGCTTTGGCTCCTATCCCTTGGTCTTTGGTAGAATCAACAGCAAGTGCTAGCCATTTGGAATTTGACTTTAAAGCTAACTGCACTATTTTAGTTAAGCGTTATCTGCTGCAAGAATTGGCAGAGGACACTTACCAAATCCATGATCGCATTCGGGAATTCTTGCAGCAGAAGTTAGAAGATTTGGCTGAAGCAAACGAACTTAAGCGCGGCTATTGTCAAGCAATGGTAGCTGTAGCCGACGATATTCCTCAGATACCCACATTGAGAGACATTGCACAAGCAACCCCGGTTATCCCACACATTGAAGAAACTGCTACAGTTTACCAAGCTTGGTTAAGGGATAAGGATTTAATCTCGCCTTCTGTAGGCTTGGGTAGATTTTACCAAGGTCAAGGAGCCTACGAGCAAGCTTTACCTTGGTATAAACAAAGTTTATTAGCCGCTAAAGAGCGTTTTGGTGAAGAACACTGGGATGTGGCAATTAGCTTAACCTATTTGGCACTCCTTTACAAATCACAGGGAAGGTACAGCGAAGCCGAACCTTTGTTAATCGAAACTTTGGCGATGACAAAACGTCTCCTGGGGGATGAACACCCCGATGTGGCAACTAGCCTGAACAATTTGGCAGGACTCTATAATTCACAGGGAAGGTACAGCGATGCCGAACCTTTGTTAATCGAAGCTTTGGCGATGAGAAAACGTTTCCTGGGGGATAAACACCCCGATTTGGCAACTAGCCTGAACAATTTGGCATTGCTCTACAAATCACAGGGAAGGTACAGCGAAGCCGAACCTTTGTTAATCGAAGCTTTGGTGATGAAAAAACGTCTCCTGGGGGATAAACACCCCGATTTGGCAACTAGCCTGAACAATTTGGCATTGCTCTACAATTCACAGGGAAGGTACAGCGATGCCGAACCTTTGTTAATCGAAGCTTTGGCAATGAAAAAACGTCTCCTGGGGGATAAACACCCCGATTTAGCAACTAGCCTGAACAATTTGGCAGGACTATATGATTCACAGGGAAGGTACAGCAATGCCGAACCTTTGTATATCGAAGCTTTGGAGATCGCTGAACAACGGTTGGGGGCAAATCATCCCAATACAATAACCTATCGTGAAAATCTGGAAGACTTGCGGCGGAATCGTCAGCCTTTATTCAGGAGAATGGTTGCTTTTGTCTCCCGTTGGTTTCAGTCTTTTAGGTAATCTGCACCGGCTGCATTACCTGCCTGGAATTCAAATCCTAGCCTAATAAGTAGGCAATATAATTAATTACAGAATGTCATTGCAAATACAGTGAAGCAAAATAGTGCGATCGCAACCCCTAAAACTACTTCTCTACGATATGCTTTGCGAAGGGAGCGATCGTAATAACTGTAAATATTTTTATTTCTCTACTTAATGAGCCTCTGAACTCCGTCAACGAGTATTTTATCTCCGTCAACGAGGCTTTTATCTCCGTCAACGAGTATTTTATCTCCGTCAACGAGTATTTTATCTCCGTCAACGAGTATTTTAGCTCCGTTGACGAGTCTGTTTTCATTGATCAAATCCCCGACTTCTTCAAGAAATCGGGGATCTAAATCTAGCTTAAGTAAGTAACTCACCATTCAGGTTTTCGGTGCGTTAGCCTACGGCATAACACACCCTACGAAACTACAAGGCTACCAGTTACCTACAGGTTGAGCTTCATGAGAAAACATTGAAGGATCGATTGAAATGCCCAATCCTTCAGCTACACGACGACCATAAGAAATATCTGCGCGGAAGAAGTGGCAAAGTTGGCGCATTTGGATGTCTTCCCTTGCTTGAGAGAGACTACCGACAATATTTTTAGCCAGACGCTCCTGCTGTTCAGGAGTTAGTAACCGATACAGATTACCTGCTTGGGTATAATCGTCGTTTCCTTCACGATGACTGTAGCGATCGACTGTGACATCGCCCAAATGACTAGGTGGTTCTGCATAAGCTGGATTTTCTTTGGGCGTACCCTCAGCACTATTCGGTTCATAGTTAGGAACGCTACCGCCGTTGTTCCCCGATGCCATAAAGCCATCTCGCTGATAATGCATCACTGGACATTTGGGCTGATTGACAGGTAGTTGCTGATAGTTACCACCCAAGCGATACCGTTGAGCATCTGGGTAAGAAAAGATGCGAGCTTGCAGCATTTTGTCTGGAGAGAAACTAATGCCAGGAACCACTGCACTAGGGCTAAAAGCGGCTTGCTCAACTTCGGCGAAATAATTCTCAGGGTTACGATTTAACTCTAATATCCCGACTTCAATTAAAGGATATTCCCCTTGTTTCCAAACTTTGGTCAAGTCAAAAGGATTATCTGGATGTTTTTCCGCTTGCTCTTCAGTCATCACCTGAATACACATCCGCCACTTAGGATAATCTTTATTAGCGATCGCTTCAAACAAATCGTGAGTCGCATGATCGGGATCTTCGCCCTTAATCTTGGCTGATTCTTCCTCAGTCAAAGTTTGATGCCCTTGCAGAGTCTTAAAGTGAAATTTACACCAAACGCGATCGCCTTCAGCATTAATTAAACTAAAAGTATGGCTACCAAAACCGTCCATGTGGCGATGGGTTTTGGGAATTCCCCGATCTGAAAACAGGATCGTCACCTGGTGAAGCGATTCTGGACTGAGTGACCAAAAATCCCACTTTGCATTCTGATCTTTGCAATTAGTTTGGGGATTGCGCTTTTGGGTATGGATAAAATCAGGAAACTTGAGGGGGTCGCGGATAAAGAAAATAGGGGTATTGTTACCTACAAGATCCCAGTTACCTTCCTCAGTATAAAACTTGAGGGAAAAACCTCTAGGGTCACGCTCGGCATCTGCTGAACCTTTTTCTCCTCCGACTGTAGAGAAACGCAAGAGAAGTTCCGTTTTCTTGCCAACTTCAGAAAAAAGTTTGGCTTTACTGTAGCGGGTAATGTCATTGGTAATAGTCAAAGTACCGTGAGCAGCCGCACCTTTAGCATGAACAACTCTTTCAGGAATACGTTCTCTGTTGAAATGAGCCAGCTTTTCTATGAGGTGGAAATCCTGCATTAATACAGGGCCACGCGCTCCAGCCGTGAGTGAGTTCTGATTATCGCTAACTGGAATACCGTCAGCAGTTGTTAAGTTTTGGGGTTCAGTCATGGTTAAAGAAGCTCTCCATGTAAGTTACTCAGATTGCCCACAGTACATTTTAGTCAGTAGATCGATACCTACTGATAGAACAATCTAATTCATAGTCATAACGAGTTTATATATAAAGCATACTCGATATGATTATGAATTACAAGGAATTTTTTTTGTATTTTACTAAGATGTAAAGATGATATATCGCCTCTATACTGCCTTTCAGGTATTTAAATGTTTGAGAATCAACGAACAAACATCTGTCGCCTCAATTTGATTTTCATTAACTAGGTGAGTTTGATGGGTGATAAATAGAGGCCCTTCAGCAACAGAAGTGGTGATGTTACCGTGAGAGCCACGCACCAGGGAAGCATCCAGAGGAATCACATCCATTAAGTAGCGAAAACCTAGTTGTTTCTTAAGTAACTTGAGAGCAATTTTTCCTTGAGGAAACTTAATTTGTGGATCGAGGAAAAGTTCTACAGGATCGTAACCAGGTTTGCGGTGGATATCTACAGTTCTAGCAAAATCAGGCGCTTTGGCATCATCGAGCCAATAATAATAGGTAAACCAAGCGTCAGATTGTGCGATCGCTACCAACTCTCCCGATCTAGGATGAGCAAGGTGGTAGGCTTGTTTACCCTCTTCATCCAATACCTCCGCTACGCCTTCAGTCGCTTCTAAAAGCGATCGCACTTTCGGGATATACGCCGGATCGTTCACATATACATGAGCAATTTGATGATCGGCGACAGCAAAGGCAATGCTAGCCCCAAAATCGAGCAGTTCTCGCCCTAATTCTTCTCGTATAGTAATTAGACCATTTTCTCGTAGTACGCGGTTTAAATCCACAGCTTTAGAAACTGGCGTAATACCATACTCAGAAAGAATAATTACCTGAGTATTACGTGCTTCAAAATATTTAATTAGATCGCCACAAACAGCATCAATTTCTCGTAAATCTGCTTGAATCTGTGTTTGATTGTTACCAAATTTTTGCAGACAGTAATCTAAATGTGGTAGATAAACTAGTGATAATGTCGGGCTGTAGCGTTCCTCAATCCACTTTGCGGAATTGGCGATCCATTGGCTAGAACTAATGGAAGTTTTGGGGCCCCAGAAATCGAACAGAGGGAAATTTCCTAAATCAGATTGAATTTGCGATCGCACATCACTAGGATGGGTATAAATATCAGGTAATTTTCTCCCATCTGCCGGATACATTGGGCGCGGCGTAATCGCATAATCTGCTGTAGAGTACATATTGTACCACCAAAAAAGGTTGGCACAAGTGAAGCTTGGATCGATTGATTTAGCTATTTCCCAAACTTTGGGAGCCTGGACTAGTTTATTAGATTGTCGCCAAAACTTCACTTCACATTCATCGCGAAAGTACCAACCATTCGCGACAATTCCATGTTCGTTAGGCAATTTTCCTGTTAAATAAGTAGCTTGAACCGAACAAGTCACCGCAGGTAACACTTTTTTGATAGGAACCACTTGCCCCTTCGCAGCCCAAGAAGATAAAAACGGTGTATTTTCTCCTAGCAAACTAGGCGTTAATCCCACGACATTTAGAACAACCGTTTTCTGCATAAATTTAATCCTTTCTTATACCAATTAAAAAACTAAGTAGATCGGCGTGAATAATTGAAGGTTTGTAGTGAGGACTTTAGTCCTCTTTTGAGGGCTGAAGCCCTCACTACGAACTCATCTTAATGTGTTTTATATTACTTAATCTACTTTGATTTATTCTCGCCTACTTACTTGACTAAAAAAGCACAATAACGCATCTCTACAGATTTAAACCAGAAAACCCAGCTTAAATCTTAATTTATTAATTACGAATTACGAATTACGAATTACGAATTAATTTTAATACCCACTCATATTCTCGCTGAATAGAAGTCAACAAATCTATCTTCATTTCTGATGGCAATACATCCCAAGTGTAAGTTTCAATTTCTAAATGCGAACAAGCATTATTTGTTTGAAGTAGATGCAAAACGGTGGCGATGTCATCTTGCGTAGACTGCAAAATTTGATAGTCATGAATAAAAATCGGAACGTGAAAATGAGTCCGCCATTCTTCAGCTAGAGATTGCTCTAAATGTGGTAAGGCAGTTATTAAATCAGGATAGTGATGGAGTGTACCATCATTGCGACGTTCTATTACCTGGTGAAGATAAGTAGATTCAGCAAAAGGACGTAAGCGCTCAACTATCAAATTACGCTTTTCAACCTCAGCAGGTATTTTTAATTTAATTGCAGCGCTGATTTGAATTTTGCCAATCCTAATTCCTGCCGATTGCAAACGCACAAATACAGATTGCGGTTCCTCATATTCAACTGAAAAATGGCATGTATCATAACAAACCCGGACATGTTCTAGCAATTTCATCTCTGCTAGATGCTGTTCAATATTTAATTTTTCTGATAAGTAGTTACCACCAATTGGCAACAACCAATTTTGGTAGAAATCAATTACTTCTGATGTATTTTCAATTAATCCATCAGGTTCAGGTTCTAAATCAATATGTAATATCTTTCCTGTTTCCTCGTGGATGCGAATCATCTCTATAACAACTGATGCTATATTCAAACAACTCTGTTTCAGAACTATTTCAAAAGTTATATGGTCTTTTACCCACCAAGGTTTATAGGATAATGGTAGTGTAGAAATTCCGCCATCTAGTCCTTCTGGTAACAGAGTAGCTAAAATTTCTGCCAAGTTTAATGTATAATTTACCCGTTCTTGTGTAGACCAATCTGGTGCATAAACTTGGTCTTTTACCACCTGTCGATGAAATCCGCCATAAGGGAATCCATTTAAGGTGAAAACATATAAATCTTGTTGAGTTAGCCAAGCTTGGAATTGAGCTAAGTTATTACTTTCTAAAAGTTCTTTTGCAGCAATATCTGCTAACCTCAAGCCAATCCCAAAAGGTTCTGTAGGTGATAAACGTGATTTGAGTTTAGGAATATAGTTTTCTAAATTAGCGAAAACCTCTAGCCAACTTTCACCAGGATGAATATTGCTGCAATAAGTTAAGTGAAAATTATTATTTTTTGTAATTTTCATTTTCTCGCTCTATCCCTTGTATATGTAATCTGTTTTCTTTGGCTTAAACTATTTCACAAAATACTTGCTACATATTCATGGTTAGGGGCGCATAGATGTGCGCCCCTATAGCCAATTTATGGTATTACTGGATGTACACATTCAAATTTAAGTAACAGCAAATACTTTTGCTAACTTCATCGAAATGGGTAGCAAGATTAGAACTAATAAACCGTAATATAAACCAGCAAAACCAGATGCAATAGTTGCATCTAAGACTATTAGAGATAAAACGCCTATTCTCACAGCATTTCGGATATTTTCGGCTATCGGTTCTCGCGCCGCTTTGATAAAGTTAGGCAAGATTCTGATAGCTAAGAAAACAGCGAATGGTAGGGCTGCGATCGCTGTATACTCTCCTAATAATCCTAAAGCTAAAACTGCCGTCAAAACTATTGCAATCAGTAGTAGTGCAACTACTCCCGTAATCTTCTTACCTCCGTGAACTTCACCCTGACTAATTGCGGTGATAGCAGCAATATAAATAACAGGAATTAATGCTAAATACCAGCGTTCTCCGATAATTGCTGGTACAGCACTTACGCCTAATAATAAATTACTACCACGACATAAACCCATATTAAGCGGGCCGAAAAAAGGATGATGTTTGGCGAGTGAATCATACAGGAGGCATGAAAAAATGATGAATGTAGCGATCGCAGCACTCAACAACGATACTTGAAAAGCAGCTATAATGCCGATGGCAAAAAGTATACTCCCCAATAAAGTAGCATTTTGACGAGATACGCGACCGCTGGGAATTGCTCTATTTGGTCGCTCTTTTGCATCTAATTCAGCATCGAAAACATCGTTAAAAACTATACCGCCGCCGTATAAACCAGTTGTAGCTAATAACAACCAAGCTAATGGAATTAGTATGGTAAAACTTGCTTCTCCATTGATTAATTGAGCAAAAATCATCCCAGAGCCGGAAGCAGCAAAACCAACAAGAATATCCGCCCAAGCAGTAACAATATTAGCAGGACGCATCAATTCCAGATAACCCCGCCAGCTTTGAAAATTTAAGCTTGCAACATTCACTTATCTGCCTCCATGCCTACTAATTTCTTAAAATTAAGATATGAATATCTTTTACAATCCCCCATACCCCAATCCCAATTTCTTATTCAATCAACACATAATCTGAAACTGATTTGATTCCTGGTTCCTGTCCCCGCAGCACAGAATTACCACTAAATAATTGACGCTGATCGACAGATTGCGGATTGAGCCAGTCTGACGCTTTCATCTGCCCAGTTTGACTGTAAGCAGCTAGAGCATTTTCATAACAAACTGCTCGCACGTGTTCTTCAGGAATGCCTCTATCTAACATCAATTGAGCCGTTTTCGGGACAGCCAAAGGATCGCTGATACCCCAATCAGCGCTACTATCCACAATGATGCGATCGCGTCCATACTTACGGACAACTTCTACCATCCTGGCGTTACCCATCTTCGTCTGTGGATAAATTGTGAAAGCTGCCCAAAAACCCCGTCCTAATACTTCTTCAACAGTTTCTTCGTTGTTGTGATCGATAACTACTTGTGAGGGATCTAAACCATATTCAATACAACGATCCATACTCCGACTAGCACCCGCCTTTTTATTGCGATGAGGAGTATGAATTAGTACCAACATATCGAGTTCTTTGGCTAATTCTAACTGTTGACAAAAGTACTTATCTTCTGCTTCTGTCATGTCGTCATAGCCAATTTCACCAATGGCAACAACTCCTTCTTTACAAGCATAAAGTGGTAGCAGTTCCATAACTTCAGTGGCTAGCGCTTCATTGTTAGCTTCCTTCGGGTTTAGTCCGATTGTACAATAGTGTTGGATGCCAAACTGACTAGCACGAAAGCGTTCCCAGCCTACAAGACTACTAAAATAGTCTTTAAATGAGCCAGCATTGGTTCGGGGTTGTCCTAACCAAAAAGCTGGTTCAATAACGGCGACAATGCCATATTCCCGCATTACTAAGTAATCATAAGTAGTACGGGAACACATGTGAATGTGAGGATCGATATACATCATACTGTGGTTTAATAATTGGGCATTGGGAACTTGTACTGACCGCAGTCGTTGGCGCAGCCTCTCGTAGAGAAGTATTGGGAATTGCGGATGGGAAGGAGAATAATAACCCCTAACTATTTTACAGACGCGATTAATCGCGTCTCTCCTAACTCAGCACTCAGAAATCATTTGCAGCTAAAACTGCTCCAAGTCAGATTACCTTGTTGAATGGATGACTGTAAATCTGGATAACGGGAGAGTAATGCTTGGGCTTGGGGTAAAGGAGACTCAGCACAAGCTAACGCTGCTGCTTGTTGCTCGTCTGTATCTCCATTAGCTAGGACTTTTTCCAAATCTGTGATGATGGCGCTATCTGCAAACCGCCCTACAGGTCGCCAAAGTTCTGGCGTAACTGAGCGTTTAGCTGCCCAACGTTCATGAGCATAGTCTGCCAACATCCTCGCTAATTCTGGGTTAGCACGCCGATCTAGACCCCAAATTAGATGCAACGGACTGCCGACAAACACAGCCTTTAGCACCATCTGATTCCAAGCAGCATTATCTAAGTAATTTGCTGGATAAGGGTTACGTAGTGCTATAGCTTGAAATACATTACTCATATTGCTGCGAATTCCCTCAGCAGTACGATGGCGATGTAACTCTGGATGTGGTAATAAGGGCAAACTTTGATAAAGGGCAACTAACTCCCCCATATCGGCAGTAGAAAAGACTCGATCGAGCGATCGCACGTACCCCTCAGCATCATCGTGGGGCAAAGCTAGAAGCAAAAGTGTGCGACCTGCTCGATCTACACTCCAATTACCAGGATACCAACCTGGAATCGCGTCCTGTGCTGATTCCAAGTCCTGGAATGTTAGCTGCAAATCCTGTTTACCTAGATAACGCGGCACAGCACTAAATGCCGTGAAAAAAACTCTCTCAGCAGCGCCGCTAGCAATCTGTGTCTGCTTCTGTTCCAGCCAAGCAAAAGCTTTCTCTGAAACAGACTTTAACAGCCAGTGATGCAGTAACTTGTTTACTTTACTCATGATGAATTTCAGGAGAAGTTGCCCAACTTTTTTGTGACAACTAAGTATAAAATTTACCACTAAACTTGATAGTTTGTGATTAAAGCAGCTAGATAATATACTACTAATATCAGAACTTCACCGAATCTATAAAAATATCCTAACTTTAAACAAGATATTGTAAAGATATAATTTTGATTAGATAAATCTGAAATTTATCTTACGTAAAAACTTTAGAATTTTTATGTGATGATGATATTTATTGCCAACCTCAGATAAAAAATCTAGGGATCAATCAAATTAGGAATTAATGTTATTTTGAACTTTATCCTACTAGGTAAAAGCAGTTAAAAAACATATTTTTTTAGTGCTTATACTTGTCTAGGGAATTATTTATGTATTGAAGCTCTCAATTTAATTATTGTGCTAATTCTGCTGCCAAATTTAATTTTATTACCTCTATTTCCAGTTAGTTAAAAACTTCTAATATCCCAATGACTATTCAACAAAAAACTGCTCTGACTCTGCAACCAATTAACCAACGTGTCCGCGTCACGTTTAATTATGATGTTCACTTCACTAAAGGTCTGTTTGAGTTAGATAATCCTTTACTAGCACAAGTGATTGCTACAGAAGGAGAGACAACTCCAAAACAAGTGCTAGCAGTGGTAGATGGAGGATTTTTACAGTATCAGGATAGGTTGCTAGAAAAATTATCAGTTTACGCCCAGTGTTATGGAGATGCGATCGCTTTGGTTGGTAAACCGATGGTAGTTCTGGGTGGAGAAGCAGTCAAAAACGATTCTAGATTTATAGAGCAAATTCATCAGCAAATCAATGCATCTGGATTGTGTCGTCACTCCTACGTCTTAGCAATTGGAGGTGGAGCCGTGCTAGACATGGTAGGATATGCAGCAGCAACGGCTCACCGAGGAATTCGGCTGCTACGAGTACCAACAACAGTATTAGGGCAAAACGATTCGGGCGTAGGAGTAAAGAACGGAATCAATGCCTTTGGCAAGAAAAACTTTTTGGGTACATTCATGCCACCTTATGCTGTATTGAATGACTTTGATTTTCTTACTAGCCTTGACGATCGAGATTGGCGATCGGGTATTGCAGAAGCGGTAAAAGTAGCGCTGATTAAAGATGCAGACTTCTTCGATTTCATTATGACTAATGCCAAAAATTTGGCTAATCGAGACATGGACATAATGGAAAGGCTGATCTATCGCTGTTCGCAGTTACATTTAGAGCATATTGCTGGAAGCGGCGATCCCTTTGAAATGGGTTCATCGCGTCCTTTGGACTTTGGACACTGGGCTGCTCACAAACTAGAGCATTTAACTAATTACAGCTTACGTCACGGTGAAGCTGTAGCGATCGGCATTGCTTTAGATACAACCTATTCATATTTAACAGGGCAACTATTGCAATCTGAGTGGCAAAGGGTTATAACTACACTCAGTAAATTGGGCTTTACCTTATATATATCAGCACTGACAGAACAATTAGATCGACTTGACCATCCCCATTGTCTATTTAGGGGGCTTACGGAGTTCCGCGAACACTTGGGAGGAAAATTGACAATCACTCTTCTACAAGGAATCGGACAAGGAATAGAAGTTCACCAGGTGGATTTGTCTTTATATAGAGATGCTATTTTGATGCTGCAAGATTGGGAACTTTCGCATTAACTCTCCTTATCTCCTCAACCCCCCTTGGTGTTCGCAATGAAAACCTTTATGCTCCCAAGCTTGCATATCTACTTCGGTAAGTCTTGTCACATTTGAGCATTGTGGTTGAATAATTTGACTTAAAATAGCCCACAACAGGCTGCGGGTTAAATCTAATCCAGTTTTGCGCCAAGATTCATTATTACCAGGAACACCCAACTCCTCAACAATCTGTGGCTCTACCCAAATACCATGAGCGCCCAAGAGAATCTGTGCCATCCATAAGGCTCTGGGTAAGTGACTTGGCGAAGTAATCAACATGACTTTATGCACTCCCCAACGCCGGAGAATCGGGATACCATAATAAAAATTTTCAAAAGTAGAATTCGCGCACTTTTCTAACCAAACGTTTTGTAACTCTGCTGATTCCGGCTGAAAAATTAACCATATACAAGGATCT
Organism: Nostoc sp. 'Peltigera membranacea cyanobiont' 213; assembly: GCF_002245975.1. NCBI lineage: Bacteria > Bacillati > Cyanobacteriota > Cyanophyceae > Nostocales > Nostocaceae > Nostoc > Nostoc sp. 'Peltigera membranacea cyanobiont' 213. The sequence goes on from NZ_NOLI01000015.1 coordinate 13,103, forward strand.
GGGGAACCATGAGAAATTAAAATTGGGGTTTGCGGGTATTGTTTGGCTAATTGGGCAACATAAGTTTCTCGACGAATACTGCCACCAAGCACAAAGAAGGCATCTACTGGCTGTGAAGAAGCAAAAACTAAGGTTATAGTAGTAAAAATCAGCCAACTGCCCAAAACAAAGTACAATACGCCAGTTAGTTTTCGTAACAATTGCCACAGATTAGCAATTTTTTTTTTAATAGAAATTAACGATTTGATGGTAAATTTACGTTTCATGACTTTGGTAAGAAAACCTGATTTAATAGCTGTCTAACAGTCCTGCAATTAAGCGATCAAAGTGCTATCTTATAAAAGTAATGAATCAGTACAAACATGACGCTAATCAAAGTGTCACATGTTAAGTATAGCCTTCCGGAGACGGCTAACAAACTGAGAAATGGTTGTTAATAATGCAGTATTTTCGGCATCATTACAACAATAAAAATGATGAAGAGAGCATAGCTTAGTTTGGGGTATAAAAACTTAAAAATTTCTGGAAAGCCTGATTGCTAAACTGTCAACAACACAATTATTCCAGCTAATATACATGAACCAATCTGCGAAAAGTTACTCACCGCTCCAAGTAGCCTTGATTGGTGGAGCGATCGCCACAACTGCTACGATGTCTGTGTTCGGCCCTGCTTGGACTCGTGATGTCCGTGCCGCTCTAGCCCTACAAGACAGCCCGAAAGTGATAGTTGACCAAGTGTGGCAACTGGTGAATCATGAGTATGTTGATGGCAAATTTAATCAACAAGATTGGCAAGCAACCAGGCAAAGCCTGTTGAGCAAAGACTATTCTTCGCGGGAAGAAGCATACACTGCCATCCGCGAAGCTTTACAAAAGTTGGGAGATCCTTACACTCGATTCATGGATCCCAAACAGTTTGAAGCCTTAACTAGCCAAACATCTGGTGAAGTCTCTGGTATTGGCGTTCGGATGGAAGTCAACGAAAAAACTCAGCGCCTCACTGTCGTTGAAGCCATAGAAAATTCTCCAGCACTGAAAGCTGGGATCAAAGCAGGCGATGAAATTTTGGCAATTGACGGCAAATCCACTCTCAAGATGAAAGTGGATGACGCTTCCAAGTTAATTCGCGGAAAAGCGGGTAGTCCCATCAAGCTAAAGCTGGGACGAGCCGGACAAAATGCCTTTGAATTGAAGCTAACGAGAGCAAGTATTGAAGTACCAACGGTACGTTATACCCTTAGACAAGAAGGAAATCGCCGCGTTGGTTATATCCGTTTGCGAGAATTTAGCGCCCACGCCGCAGATCAAATGCAACGAGCTATCCGCGATTTGAACAGTAAGAAAGTTGATTCTTATGTCTTAGATTTGCGGGGAAATCCTGGCGGGTTGTTACAAGCGAGCATTGAAATTGCTCGCATGTGGTACGATAACGGCGGAATTGTCAAGACAGTAGACCGTGTAGGCGGCACTGAAGAAACTAAAGCCAATCGCACTGCTTTAACAAATCGTCCCTTAGCAGTCTTAGTAGATGGGAATTCAGCTAGTGCTAGCGAAATCCTCACAGGGGCACTCAAGGATAATAAGCGGGCAGTAGTCGTAGGTGGTCAAACTTTTGGTAAAGCACTAGTGCAGTCAGTTCACGAACTTGCAGATGGTTCCGGCTTGGCTGTCACCATTGCCCATTACTACACCCCGGCGGGAACAGATATTAACCATAAAGGGATTGCCCCAGATATCAAGCTAGACTTGACAGAGGCACAAGAGCGGCAATTAGCTTCTAATCCAGATTTAATCGGAACTAAGAGCGATCCGCAATATGCTCGAGCGATCGCAATTTTATCAAATAATAACTTTGCCCAGCCGCCAGCAAATCAGCCCACTCGCCCTATGAGCCGCGCCGATAGCTTGAAATTTTAGATTGACGCAAATGATTTCTTACCAGGTGTTTATATAGTAGTATTCCCAAATCCAAATTTATGGAGTTACGAAAACTGCTCAATATACCGTTCTAAGATTTTGGTTTGGGAATACTAGCTAGTAATCCCATCTCCCAAATCTCAGATTTATGAATCATCAGCCAGTTGATGCAACCACCGCCACCAGTTTTTTACCAATGGTGTCGGTGGTTGTTCCTATTTATAACGGTGAGGCAGATTTACCAGAATTAATCAATTGTCTGTTGTCTCAAACTTACCCAAAAGAGCGGGTAGAGTACTTGTTGGTGGACAATAACAGTAGCGATCGCACTCTCAGTATCCTCGAAACATCTGCCGAAAACTGCCCAATTAAAATTCGCCCCTTGAGCGAAAACCAAATTCAAAGCTCTTATGCTGCTCGAAATACTGGAATTCGCGCCGCTACGGGTGAAATTATCGTTTTTACCGATGCAGATTGTCGCCCACAACCGCAATGGCTAGATGCATTAATTCAGCCTTTTGTCAACAAAGAAGTGGTAATTGTCGCTGGGGAAATTTTGGCATTACCAGGCAAAACTCTGCTAGAACAACACGCAGACCGTGAAGAAACTTTGTCGCAAAAGCATACCCTTAACCATGCCTTTCGTCCCTATGGACAAACGGCTAATTTGGCGATTCGACGCACTGCTTTAGAAAAAGCGGGTTTATTTCGTCCTTATCTTACCACTGGTGGCGATGCCGATATTTGCTGGCGGATTTTGGGGGAAAACATCGGGCGTTTAGAATTTGCCCCAAATGCGATCGTTCAGCACCGCCATCGCGCCACACTCAAAGAAATGCAAAGTCAATGGCGGCGTTATGGACGCTCAAATCGCTATCTGCACGAATTACACGGTGTAGATTTGATGCGAGATATGACACCCAAAGAATACGGCTATCGTTTGGTACGTTGGTTATTGAAGGAAGTACCAAGGGATATTAAAAAGGCGTTGGCACAGCCCACCGCAGGCATCGCAGGTCAAGCCACCCTTGTAGATTTATTAAATACCCCCATTGGTTTGTTCACAGCGAGGGCGCGGACAGCTGGGCAAAGAGATGCCAAGCTGCCAGAGAATGCCAAGATAATCGATCGGCTGTAACAATACTAAGTAGAACAGGGTAAATAATTAAAGGTTTGTAGTGAGAACTTTAGTTCTCAAATCAGGACTAAAGTCCTTACTACGAACTGATTTTCGCTAAAGTTACATTACTTTACATAGTTTGTTTTTTTCAAGTCGTTCTACTTAGTGGTTTATCAAGCTAACTTTGCCGATTGAGGGTGGGGAATAATAAGTGGGAAATCAAAGTTATGGTTCATTAGCTACAATCACTAATGAATAAAGAGGCAGGCGGCTATCCCAGACACCCCTCTTATTGGGATCGGATTTCTGCCGATTTTCTTTGAAATCATGCAAAATCATTTTCATCCTTGAATTCAACAACCCCTAAGAAAAAACAAACGCTCTTGTCAAGCCCAAAGGCATTGGCTAAAACGATTTTAATTACTTATCAGCAACCTTGTCTTTAATTGTTTCTACGGCTTTCTTAGCCACGCTATCTGTTACAAGAATAGGGGTTTGTGAAATTCCAATCATGTACACCTCATTGAGGTTATGATGCTTCTCTAAAGCAGCCTCATGAATGGTAAAGTAAGTGGGCGTACCAGTATGCACATAATCCGGCATCCTTCTTTTATTGCGATCGTACATTGCTTTAAAGAAGCCAAAAACTGGATTTGGATTTTTGTCTACTCCAGCTACTCCACCAATTCCAAGTTCAGCTTCTGGCGCTTCATTAGATGGTGCTGGTTTTATAACATTTCCCGTTGGAAATGGCAGCATAGTTACAAAATCTTCCGTGTTTGCAATTCGCCAGTGCTGAACCTTTAAAGCTTCAAAACTAGCTGCAAATTGTCTATCCCCGCATCGAGGACTAGCAAAGGTGTACAGTACAACGTTTTCAGGATTTGTAAATTGGGTGTTTTTCAGAATATCTGGAATTGCTAATGTTGCTAATGCTCCACCTAAACTGTGTCCTGTGACAAATACTTTAGCATTCTGCGACTTCTTCCACTTTTCATTAAGTGCATCAATAAGTTTCTTCCGTAAACTTACATAAATGCCTCTAAAACCTGCTGTTACAAACCCAAAATTATTATCAATATTGGGGATAATAACTGAACCTTGATTTTCCTGTAAAATCCCTTCTGCAATTGTATCTTTTATCTCCACTATTTCATGATTTCTATTAGTACTATCTTTGAAAGAAACAAGCTGAACATTTACATCTTTAAACCATTCAAGAAAGCCTCTAGTTCCACGAAATATTACATATATATTGTCAGTACCATCTTCAGAGGCAACATATCCAAAGGGAACACCATTTTCTGCAAATTCAGTGTGTAGTATAAATGGCTCCTTAAGGTTAAATATTTGTGAGTTATTTTTTAGTTCAAATAAATCGAACTGATTATATGCATACTGCGTTAGCTCTGCCAATTTTCGAGCCATTTGAGCATCAAAACCTTTAGGGTAGGTATTGATATCCAGTTGAGAAATAATTATTCTGTCTGTTGACTGGTTTGTATCAGTTAAAGATGGCATTAGTTTTACCTCAAGCTCAGAAAGATAGTTAAAGAATTACGAGAATGCGTGCAACAAGTCCTGTAACGTTTTTGATTGTGGTTAAAATATCCACAGTATTTTGTACTAATTTCCCAAGTACTTCTAGACGCTCCTCGTCAACTTGGGCAAGTTTTTGATAATCCTCTATTGTTTGATTTAAAATTCGGTCATTGCGTAATAGTTGCTCGGAAGTAGTATCAATGCGGATATTGCTTGCAGTATCAAGTAATTTATCAACTGCATTGGTATACTGACTTCCTGCATTAGCAAATTTTTTGTATTCATCAGTTGAACGACACCCCGTTGTTATCGATGCAATCAATACAAAAATAATGACAACTTGATGAAGGTTTTTTTGGATAATCATTGTAGAATCCACAAAAATTTATACCTTGTTATGCAAGGTAGATTTAACATCCTAATTAAGTCAACTTAAATGACTCTAGTTCCTAGTCTCCCAAGCATAGGAGACTGGGTTCGAGAATGAGAGCTATCAAAGTGTTTGCACAATTCTCATATTCCCCTCACAACGGGATTTTTAACTTCCTTCGTTATTAGTTAGATTTTCGATCGGTGCGATCTTCCAAATACTCTAACTGGGTGGTATAAAGTTTGTCGGTCGGAAAAGGTCGGGAAAAGGTCGGGTCTTTTTGGTAGATTTACGTAAACTTTTGCAAAAAAATCAAGTTTATCGTGGGAATATTGTAGTTAGCCTGTATTACTACGGAAATAAATGACGGTTGAAGAAGCGATCGCAATCGTTGAGCGATTATTGAAACGGGGACGCTTAACGAGAGCGCAAGAGATTGTATTTCGCTACTCCTGGGAAGGGAAAACTTACCTAGAAATGGCGGGAGAAGTCACTTATGACCCAGGTCACATCAAAGATGTTGGTTCGCAACTATGGCGATCGCTATCTCAAGCTTTAAATGAAAAAGTTACCAAGAATAATCTGCACGGAGTCCTAAGCCGAACCGCACAGAAGCACAATGGTGTAAACACCTCCCCAACTTTCACACCTCGCATCGATTGGGGAGAGGCGATCGATGTTTCCCAATTCTATGGACGTACTGCTGAATTAGAAACCCTCAGCCAATGGATTGTCAGCGATTGCACTCGTCTAGTGGTACTGCTAGGTATGGGTGGTATGGGTAAAACCGCGCTCTCGGTAAAGTTGGTAGAACAATTACAGGGAGAATTTGAATATGTGATTTGGCGATCGCTCCGACACGCACCTTTTTTTCATGACAAACTGACGGACTGCATCAAAATTCTTTCCAATCAACAGGCGATCGCATTACCTGCTGACCCTCACGAGCAAATCACCTGTTTAATTGAGTCCTTTCGTAAATCTCGCTGTTTGCTGATTTTAGATAACTTTGATACTCTGTTGCAGCATGGTAAACAGACAGGCTGTTACCGAGAAGGCTATGAATCCTACGGTGAACTTTTGTGGCGATTAGGAGAAACTCGGCATCAAAGCTGTGTTCTACTCACGAGTCGGGAAAAACCTGCTCAAGTTGCGGCTTTGGAAGGTGATGGTTTACCAGTTCGTACCCTTGCTCTCTCAGGATTAGAAATCGCAGCCGGAGAAACAATCCTCTCCCTCAAAGGGCTATTAAGTACAGACCACGAAACCCGCCAACTAATTGACTGTTACCGTGGTAATCCCCTAGCGTTGAAAATTGCTGCAACTTCAATTCGAGACTTGTATGAAGGTAGCATTATCCGCTTTTTTACTGAAGGGACAACGGTATTTAATGGAATTGGCAATCTCATCGATCGGCAATTCCAACGACTCTCTGTCTTGGAACAACAAGTCATGTATTGGCTGGCGATTCACCGGGAAAGCGTTTCTGTGGCAGAATTGCAAACCAATCTTGCAGCACCAGTGTCTAAACCTAAGTTAATAGAAGTGTTGGAGTCTTTATGCTGGCGTAGCTTGATTGAAAGCAACACTGGGGGATTTACACAGCAACCTGTCGTGATGGAATATGTGACAGACTGTTTGATTGAGCAAGTCTGTCAGGAAATTGTCACGGAATCGCCGCGATATCTGCTGAGTCATGCCTTGATGAAAGCTCAAGCAAAGGACTATATCCGCGATACTCAAATTCACTTGATTGTGCGGCCTATCCTGGATCGACTGCAAGTAACCCTTGGCTCTACTCGTCAGCTTGAGCATAAACTTGGCAGACTAATTAATAAATTGCAAGATGAAGCTATAGATACAGTTGGGTATGGTGGTGGCAACCTGCTGAATTTGTTGGCTCAATTAGAAACCAATTTGACTGGGTATGATTTTTCCCGTCTCAACATTCGTCAAGCAGATTTGCGGAGGCGCAGCCCAACCCAGGCAGCGCTCAACTTACATCAAGTTAACTTTACCCAAACAACATTTCGAGAGTGTGCATTTGCTGCAACCTTTGGCGGTATTACTAGCGTTGTCTTTAGTCCAGATGGATGTTGTCTTGCTACCAGTGATACCAACGGTGAAATTTATATTTGGGATGCCAACAACGGCAAACAACTCTTTAGCTGTAAAGAACACAACAGTTGGGTATGGAGTCTTGCCTTTAGCCCTGTGTATCCCGTCTTAGCGAGTTGCGGTCAAGATTACACTATCAAACTTTGGGACACTACCACAGGAAAATATCTGAAAACGCTGCATGGACACACCAGCATCGTCATAGCCCTGGCTTTTAGTCCTGATGGACAAATTCTGGCCAGTGCTAGCGACGATCGCACGGTTAAACTCTGGGATCTGACAACAGCAGAATGCGTGCAAACTCTAGAAGGACATGACAAGTGTGTGTGGAGTGTCGCCTTTCATCCCACAGGAAAAACCCTAGCAACATCTGGTGAAGATAACACAATTAAGTTGTGGAATCTAGAAACTGGGTGCTGCGTACAAACTCTTCAGGGACATCAGCATTGGGTAAAAGCGATCGCTTTTAGTCCAGGAGGGGAAAGGTTAGTTAGTGGCAGTTTCGATCGAACGGTGAAACTTTGGGATCTGCGGACTGGGGTGTGGATGTGTGTGATGACGTTGCTAGGACATACAGGATTTGTCACATCAGTAGCATTTAACCCCAAAGGGGATCGAGTAGCAAGTAGCAGCTATGACCAAACTGTGAAGATTTGGGATATACATACCGAAAAATGTCTAGATACCCTAAAAGGGCATACAAACCGGATTTGGTCAATTGCTTTTCATCCCCAAGGACGCTTAATCGCTAGCGGTGGAGATGACCATGCAGCTAGAGTCTGGGAAGTTTCGACTGGACAGTGTACCAAAACCATACAAGGATATAGAAATGCGATTTATGCGTTAGCATTGTCCGCCACAGGCATCGCCCACAGTTGGCAGCAAAACCTTCTTGCTAGCGGACATGAAGACCAGACAATCAAACTCTGGGATGTCAACCTCAATGCCCTGCAACAGTTAAAGCTTGGCCTCCAGCCTTTTCGTGTACTCCACGGACACAGCAATCGGGTCTTCTGTGTTGCATTTAGTCCCAACGGACAATTTCTCGCCAGTGGCAGCGCCGACCGGACTATTAAACTTTGGAGTCCCCATACAGGAAAATGTCTGAATACTTTGCACGGTCACGGGAGTTGGATCTGGGCAGTTGCTTTCAGTCCAGACAATAACTTACTTGCTAGTGCCAGCCACGACCATACAATCAAGATTTGGGATGTGCATTCTGGCGAATGTTGGCAAACATTGCAGGGGCATCCTGGATCTGTGCTAGCGATCGCTTTTAGCCCTGACGGCAAAACTCTATTCAGTAGCGGTCATGAAAAGATAGTTAAACGGTGGGATGTTGAAACAGGAAAATGTCTAAATACTTGGGAGGCAGACTCAAACCGCGTTTGGGCAATTGCCGTCAGTCCAGATGGTCAATACATCGCCACTGCTGGGGATGAACAGATAGTAAAATTGTGGGATATTCACACTGGAAGTTGTCAGCGAGTATTCCAGGGACATACTGGCCAAATTGTTTGTATCCTCTTCACCGCCGATGGCAGCCGAATGATTAGCAGTAGTAGCGATCGCACCATCAAAATTTGGCATCTAGCTACTGGAGACTGCCTTGCGACACTAGACAATCATCAAAATTGGGTATGGTCGCTCAGTTTGAGCCACAACGATCGAATTCTCCTCAGTGGTAGCCAGGATGAAACAATCAATTGCTGGGATCTTACTACAGGGGAATGCTGGACAACTTTACGGCCAGCCCGTCCTTATGAAGGCACAATTATTACAGAAGTTAAAGGGTTGACTGAGGCAGAGATGTCAACTTTAAAAGCTTTGGGGGCGATAGAGGTGAATTCAGATTGTTCAATGACTGTCAACTTTCGCTAAATTGGAAAAAGGAAAACTCAAGGGAATTTTAAATGTCAGCACAATTGTTACTGGTAGATGATGAACCAGGGATACGGGAAGCCGTGAAAGACTATTTGCAAGAGAGCGGTTTCAGCGTTCAAGTCGCCAGTAACGCCCTTGAAGGTTGGGAATGGATGCAGATGAATACACCTGACTTAGTAATTTCCGATGTGATGATGCCCCAGGTGGATGGCTATCAGTTCCTCAAACAACTGCGAGAAGACCCCCGCTTCCAGGCACTCCCAGTAGTATTTTTAACTGCTAAAGGGATGACAGGCGATCGCATCCAAGGCTATCACGCTGGTGTTGATGCCTATCTACCCAAACCCTTCGATCCAGACGAGTTAGTGGCTATAGTCGAAAATTTGCTAGCCCGCCGCGCCGCTAAGGCCGCAAGTACGGGAGATGATGCTGAAACCCCCGATCTTGCTGAACTAGCTAATCAGATTGCCCAAATTAAGGCATTATTAACTCAAAGAAATGCTATTTCCCAATCGCCAGCCCCTTTTAAAATTGATTTGACACCGAGAGAACAAAGTGTTTTAAATTTGGTCGCTGAAGGGTTGATGAACAAAGAAATCGCCCGTCGTTTAGAAACCAGCGTCCGCAATGTCGAAAAATACGTCAGTCGTTTGTTTAGCAAAACTGGCACTAATAGCCGTACAGAGTTAGTTCGTTTTGCTCTAGAACACGGTTTGGCTAAATAGGGATTGGGGATTGGGAATTGGTTATTTTCCTATCCCTGTTCTCGCCATTCCCCATTCCCCATGTCCTCTTATCTTTTGACTTGTGAGTAATTGGTAATAGGTAACTGGCTGCTAAACCATAACCTACTACCAGTAATACATAAAACATAAGTATTTCAGCAAATCAGGCACTTAACTAAAGCAAAAAGCTAAAAGGAAGGTTATTTATATTTACTTTGGTCTTTTAGGTTTTCATTGGATTTGCGCCTGTTGTCCAATTCCCCATCTGTAAAGACACAGAATTTTGTTATTCCTACAATGTTTTGATAAAAACTCGGTAAAATGCACCCGGCTGAGTTTATTCTCAGATTCTACCAGTACCCTTTGCTACAAAGTTTTTAATAGAGGAGACTGTTCCTGGGACTTTGCGCTGCTAAATAAGACTTTCGTAAAGTAGAAATCACAATATTTTATGAATTCTACTTGCTGATTAGTTTTTATGGCAACGGGGCTATCGGATCAACATTTGATTTGATACTCAATTCATGCTTTTCACCAGTTAAATTACACATTCAAATTGGGGGATTTTCAGCAGCATTACGCAAGCGCATAAGCTGACGACGCATTTGAGGTGAAGCTTTAAACTCAGACACTTCTTGGGCTTTAACGGACGCTTGTAGCGTCTCTAGAAAGTCATCAGAACCTTCAGTTAAAGCATCAAGTAGCACCTGTAAGAGTTGCTCGCGATCGCTCAATAGACTCTTTTCCTCAATCAACCGGAATTTAAGATGGATTTCGCACTCATAAACACCTACTTCGAGATTATTTATCTGGCGTGGTAATGCTTTGGAGTTCATAACTATTGAGATTCCTTTACTTGGTTGTCATGAGGGTAAGGAGGTAGATGCCCAGCAAAAATTCTTTATATCCCTTTTGAATCCAAAGTGCTTGAATTAAGAATTTTTCTTCATCAATCACTTTTGTATTCCATTTTCCTCTCCTGTGTTTTTTTTACAAGCTCAATTTTCACTGTCTAGATTTTGATGTTCCTGTACCAGATGTAGCTTATGGTAAGCCATAACTATTATTCAGTTTTTAAGATTCTACACAATAAAGTTTCTGTAAGATGTTGTTCAACCTTTTTAAAGGTTTTTACATCAACTTTATGTTAACGTCAATAAAAGTTTGACTTGCTACTCTAAATTTGGTGTTTATACGTAAGTAAAATCGCTTAATTTTTTGGAACTTATTACAGCCAGAGGTCGATGTAGCGCTATTCAGTAAAATTACTTGATGTACGTTTTTTGCAATAGAAAATCCCGAAGAAATTGATGAGCGCAATTATTAAGGTAAAGACTTTTGTTCTCTAAGAAAAAAAATTACACAGATCGAGTTATTCTTGGCGAGTCCCTTACCCTACTGGCTTTTAGACTTGAGGAATAGGAAAATTTTAGCAGTAGGTAAGATTAGCACATCGCTTTAAGTTGTTTGTATACTCCAAATGAAAAGATTTTATCAAGTAATTTTTACAGAAAATAATTGGACTACTGTCAGTACTAGCAACTAATTGCGTCTTCAACTCCTAACAAAAGGAGTAAGTTAATCAGTACAGGTGATATTTTTACTTATGCTCATTCAATATACCCTTTTGAAACTGCCTTCAAAGCTTGTAAATTGAGAGCATTCATAGCTTGAATATAGCGTTTACAATAATTTCAGTGTAATCCACCCAAATCTTACACCTTCTTATGGATAACCCGATGCTGCTCAAGTCCACAACCCGGCATGTCCGCATTTTTGCAGGCGAAATTGACCGGGATGGCGATCTAGTTCCCAGTCAACAGGTCTTAACGTTAGATATTGACCCAGATAACGAATTTAACTGGAATGAAGATGCGCTGCAAAAAGTTTATCGAAAATTTGATGAACTAGTAGAAGCATCTAGTGGCGAAGACCTCACGGACTATAACTTGCGCCGTGTGGGGTCAGATTTAGAGCATTATTTGCGATCGCTCCTGCAACTCGGCGAAATCAGCTACAATCTCTCTGCCCGCGTTACCAACTACAGTATGGGAGTTCCTCAAGTTGCAATTGACAACAAGCAAACTGCCTGAACCCTGCTGACAATTCAGGCGATCTGGAAAAACCTACGAAAACCTAACCCCTTTCCCGACTAGGGCAAGGGGTAAATTCCAAGTATCTCTCCTGTTAGGAGAGATATTTCGAGGCAGGTTTTCTTGATTCGTCAGGTACTTTTGCCAAAATTGTATTTGCTATTCTTAATTCTTAATTAAAGTTAATTCTTGCTATCTTACTTATAAACTAAATAAATGCCAACATTATCTGTCTCTTGATGATGCGATAATTCAGCAAAAGCTTGGGGCGCAGTTATGCTTGGGTTATGCTTTGGTAACAGGGTTGGAGCTACTTGCTTTGGCGATGAAGAGTCACAGAGCAATAGAAGCTATGATGAGGCTGTAGAGTTGACTGAGGAGCGGATTTTTTGGATAAGTTAAGTATTAGCACCTGCTGATATCCGCCAGCTAAAATCATCATCTAAAGTCTGGATATGTCAAGTTTAAGAAAGATGAGCGGTCTAGATTGTCCCTACTAATGCTGTTAAAGAAATTGCCAATCGCTGATCGGTGCGAAAACTATGGAAAATGACGCGGCAACGCTCTACTGTCCAAACGAAAATTGTCGGGCTGCCAACCCCCTGACTCACAAGTTTTGCCAGCGATGTTCCACGCCCTTACCCAAAAATTATCTCTGGGCTGTGGTAGATGGCCCAAGTGTGGGTAGCCCTGGAGAAATATTAGCCGATCGCTATTTAGTCATTGATAAATTTGTTCTTTTAGATACGAAACCTGGTTTTATATCTCTAACGCCTGAGTTAGAGAATTTACAGCCTCTAAGAGCTTATTTGAGACTCATTCCCTACCGCTTACACGTACCGCAGGTATATGGAGTCCTATTTATCGCTGACGGTTCTTCCCATGAAAGAGAAATATTGCTCTTAGAAAAACCGCCACTATTAATAGATGACACAAGCCAAAAAGTGCATTTGGGTAGTGAGTTAACCACCGCTTGGCGTGATGCTACATCGATGCGCCAACTCAATTGGTTATGGCAAATAGCTCATCTGTGGCAACCTCTTGCAAGTGAAGGTGTCGCCTCTAGCTTGCTTGACTCATCTGTATTACGGGTAGAAGGATCGTTAGTCAGGTTGTTGGATTTGCGTTTCGACTCCGAAACATCACCAGAATTGCCCCAATTAGGCGAATTTTGGCAGCAGTTGGTTAGTAGTGCGAAACCAGCCATAGTTGAATTTGTTAATCGCGTTAGCCTTGCCTTAATTCAGGGAGAGATTAACTCAACCGACCAATTAATCGGAGTTTTAGATGGAGGACTGGCCGGGTTAGGGCGATCGCAAACACCCACGATCAAAATTATCACCAAAACCGACACAGGCCCAAGTCGCCAACGCAACGAAGATGCCTGTAGTCCTCCCAGTGGAACAATGGTGAGCAAACCACCCCAGCCAACAGCTTTAGCAATTGTCTGTGATGGCATTGGCGGACACGAAGGTGGTAATGTCGCCTCAAATTTAGCCATTGAAACCATTCAGCAGCAAGTACAGCAACTAACAAAAGTTCCCTACGACCACATAGACCCCTCACTACTGCTGAATGACCTAGAAAAAGCAGTGGCAATTGCCAATGACAAAATTAGTCAGCGTAATGACGGAGAAAATCGCCAAGGGCGGCAGCGCATGGGCACGACTTTAGTCATGGCATTACCTGTTGCCCACGAAATGTACATTACCCACGTAGGTGATAGTCGTGCTTACTGGATTACCCGCCAAGGCTGTTATCAAGTCACCCTTGATGATGATGTCGCTTCCCGCGAGGTGCGGCTAGGCTATGCCATTTACCGCGATGCTGTCCAACAAAGTTCTGCTGGCTCTCTTGTGCAGGCTTTGGGCATGGGTTCTAGCACTTCATTACATCCCACATCGACACGGTTTATGCTCGATGAAGATGCAGTTTTTCTCCTCACATCCGATGGTTTGAGTGATTTCGATCGGGTGGAGGAATATTGGGAAACAGAAATATTGCCGATTCTAGCTGGAGAAGCAAATATAGCAAGTGTTGCGGATAGATTAATCGAAATCGCTAATACTAAAAATGGACATGATAATGTCACGATCGCTTTAGTTCACTATCAAGTCCAATACTGGGAACCAGAAATTACCATCAAAGCCTTCATTCCAGAGAGTTATTCTGCCAAAACTGTTGATTTGGCATCCAAGGCGACAGATGTTCCCCTTTTAAGTAGCCCGAACCAGAAAACTCAGGTGATTCCAGACACCGAACCTGCTAAAACTCGCAGTTTACCGCTACAGTGGATTGTTCCTTTGATATTTGTGGTACTAGCAGGCTGTCTAGGATTGTTCGTGAGGCAACTGCGTGAGCCTGATGGCTCATGGCCCATTTTTGCCAATCCATTACAAACTCAAAATCCTAGCATCGAAGCGACACCCGAACCGCGATCGCTTGATAACCTTTCTCCAGGTTGGGTAATTAAAACCAACAATCAAATCCCCTTGAAAAATAACCAATCGCTTCCCCCTGGATCTTTTTTAGAAGCGATCGACACAAATCCAAATCCTAAACCTACTTCGGGAAATTTTGCAGTGTCTATGCGAGTCTGTGCCAATAAAAGCACCCAAACTCCAGCTAATACGAATAAACCAACAGTAACTACCTCAGTTCCACCCAATTTGAAACCTTTGCCGGAAACAGTATTGCTAGACTTATCCCAACTAAAACGTTTTGGTGTATCTGTTTTACAATCAAATGTACAAAATCCGTGTACAACCGTCACGCCAGCAACTCCATCATCCGACACCAGTCCAACTTAATCAAATACTCGATAAACTGGTAAAAACCTGGAATAATAACAGATATAACGAGAGTAAAAAACTTACAAGGTAAAAAAATAGAAACCTTTTACCTTGAAGAATTGTTATTTGAAATTATTTGTTTTAGCTTTTAGTTTTATGAATCCATGCCATCCCTGAATTTGGCGATCGCCCGTCTCCTAAACACTGGCACTGACAACTTCGCCATTTGGGTGGTCAAGGCTCCCTATCCGAGTGGCTACGTTTTGCGTGACTCTGTATGGCCTGTTGAACTCAATCAAGTTTGGCAAGAATGGCAGCAGATGTTTGCTGGCCATAGTCGTCTAGATATTTCCTCAAACCCAACATCTCAAAAGTCCAACCCATTCCCCATAGATTGGATTTCACCCCCTTCATCTCAGACTACTGGCCCCTACAGCAGTCGTCTGATGCAATACTTGGGAATGAATTTATGGCGCTGGATATTCGACGGGCAAATTCTTGGTAGTCTAGAACGCAGTCGCGGGATTGCTATGGGTCAGCATACACGTTTGCGCTTTCAGCTAGAAATTCGTGACCCGGATCTGATTGCTCTGCCTTGGGAAATTATGCAGCGCGAACCTGGTCAATCGGCGATGTCTCTTTCCCAAGATTTGCTATTTAGTCGTACCAGTAGCGAAGTTGACCCCTTACCTTATTTGCGAACCGATCAGGCTTTAAGTATCTTGCTAGTTTTAGGCCATGATGAAAAGCTGCAACTAGAACAAGAAGCGGCTATTTTACAGCAAAGTCTTCTAGATACACCTGTGGGTGGTAATTCCCAAAGATATGCACCTTGTATAGTAAATAAACTTATACAACCAACTCCACAGGAGTTGATTCAAGAATTAGAAACCAAAGCATACAACGTTTTCTTTTACGCTGGACATGGTTTGCCAGGGCCAGATGGAGGGTTACTATTTTTGCGACCAGACATGCCCTTGAATGGGATAGAATTGGCACAAGTTTTGACCCGTACAGGTGTGAAACTGGCGCTTTTCAACGCCTGTTGGGGCGCACAACCCGCTGCAATCAATCATCAAGCTATACCTGCCAGCAGTTTAGCAGAAGTATTGATTCGTCATGGTGTGCCTGCGGTTTTGGGGATGCGCGATGAAATCGCCGATCGCGAAAGCCATAGTTTTATTCAAGCTTTTACCGAAGCTTTGCGATCGCACAAACCAATTGATGAAGCCGTAGCACTAGCTAGGCAAGAGTTATTGACACTGTATAAATTTAATCAACCTGCTTGGACTTTGCCTGTTCTCTACCTGCATCCAGATTTTAATGGCGAACTCATTAAGAATCTAGATGAAGGTATTACCGAACTACCAGATACAGCGATTCCTGATATGGGTTCCCTGCTTCCCACTGCTTCATTGCGATCGCTCGCTCCAAAAGGGAAAACCTGGTTACTGCGTTATGGAGTCACCCGCATCGGCCGCACGAAAGACAATGATATTGTCATCGCCGAACCATCTGTATCCAAACGCCACGCCGAAATTTTCTGCCGTAATACTCTTACTGATGCTACATTGGTACGAACTTATTATTTACAAGATTTTTCTACCTACGGGACAACCTGGTTTTTAGGGCCTAATGGCTGGCAACAAATCCTCCGAGAGGAAGTCCCTTTGAAATCGGGAATGCAGTTAAAGTTTGGAAGTGCTAGGGGTGAAACCTGGGAGTTTATTATTGAAGACTCCTAGTGTAGCCACTGCGTGGGTGAATTTTGATGTTGAATATCAGCTTTTAAAATCTATTTTTCCCGAAGAAAAAATCAACTGTTTTTGCGGAAATCTATTTTGAAGGATTGTAGCTGTAAATACCACCAAATAATCGGGAGACAATAAAAAATGGCTAAAAAAATTAACGGCTCAGACACTTTCTCTTCTTTGCCATCTCAAGTAGATTTAGATTTATTAGAAGCGCTACTAGAACCAGACGATGCTACCTATCCCTGGAACCCAGCTGATGAGGAATCAGAAGCTTATTTTCAGGAATTAGAACAACAATTCGGAATGCAAGATTTACTAGAGGAAGAACTGACGACGCGATCGCAAGATTTTTATAGCAATCTAGATCCACTTTGGTCTAATGTCTCCCTCGCCTCAAGCCATCCTCATCACCCTCAACAGGCATTAGTGCTGAATCTTCAAGAAACACTCCGTACTACTTTTGCCGCCTGTGTCCCCCAAACATTGCTCAATACCATCGCCCAGAAAGCTGCTGAGATTTTTGCTGCCCAGCAATCAATGGGCGAACAACTAGTTGAGTGCGTTCAAACAGTACTACCAACTTGGGGAACAGAGGATCTTTTAGTCTTAGCTCGTCCTTTTGCCTACGCTATGCGGAGTAGCGAATCGAAAAACGCGGCATCTGCTATCAGTAGTCTTAATAATAGCGAATGGACAGCTTTATCAGAAGTAGAGAAAGCAAAGGTTAGTTTAGCGATCGCTTTTTATGCTTTTACTCAACTCAACCAGTCTCAGTCTGAACTATAAACTAGGGGACAGGTGACAGTTAATAGCTAACGGGCAATAGAAAAAGTAGAGAAAGCTATAAATTTTCATCATGCGCTGTTTTGGCGTAGCCCGCGCTTTGTACACACTCTGTTTAGAGCCATCTCTTGCAAAGATGTTGATTTAGATTACGCAGAGGCGGAAAAAAGAGTCGAAAATCAAGACTTTTGCAATAAGTTTGATGATTTTTACTTTTTAGGCATAGTTAGCCCAGTGTTAAATTACGGTACGCTTCTTTTCTAACTAGGCCATCTATCCAAAGATATAAATATTGAATAGTCATTGGGCATTGTTCTTAGCCCCCTGCACCCTGCACCCCTGCTCCCTTATCTCTTATTTTGGTCCCAAAAATCGGGTAGCAAAATTTTGCGATCGCGTTGGTGACAGTGCCCGTGCCTTGAGAATTGCCGCCATCAAAAAGGCGTAAGATAATACCCCAACAACTACCAACAGCAAGGCATTGATAGATCCTGTCGCATTCCACAGAGCGTGGAGCGCAGCAGCACTAAGATAACCAATAGAGAGAATTTGCCAACTTCTACTGGGCTTGAGAACAGCCAACCCGATAAAATAGCCCAGGTAGCCACTATAAGCCATGTGTCCAGCTACAGAGCCTAAAATTCGCGGAATTAGCAGTTGTAAACCCGCTAGTTGACCAGCAGCGCCTGTACCCACCTGTTGCGCCACATTTTGAGTGATATCCGGCACATACTGTCCGAGAGTTTCCAAGAGAGTGAAGCCTACAGCAGAAGCCGTTCCCAGAAGAATACCATCTAGAGGTTCCCAGACACCGATCTTTTCCCGCCAAGGTGAAGATAACATTCTACCGATGGCAAACGCGCCTAACACAGGTAATGCCTTCAGTAATTCCTCCATCAACCCAGCACCAAAAAACATCCGTACCAGCAATTCTGTGAAGGTGATAGATTCTTGGGGTGAAGGCAAGCTTCCAGGAAGGATGCCGCGAAACACAAAGATAAATACATCCAACACTGGACTGAGTAAAATCGCCGTTGTACCCAATGCCGCAGCCATTAGCACCCACCAAGGCTTCTGTTTTCCGCAAAGTTGGTAAACAAAATAGTAGGCGGCAAAGGCGATGTAAGTTGCGACGATAACTTGATTAGCTTGGGGCTGACCGACTGTAGCAAACATTAACACTACAAAAATTACGGTCAGTATTCCCGGTACAAGGTAAGCTTTACGAGTTAAATCTTTACCAGTGGAAATAATCGGGAAAAGCTGGGTGAAGCTAACAGAATCTGGCTGCTTTAATTGCGTGTGGCTGTGGTAGTTTGTCGCCGAAGGTAATGGTGTAACTTGGTTAACTGTTGTGGCCGGGGTTTGGTAAGTAAACTCGTACTCAAAAACGTATTGTGGGCCATCAGCACCTAGAGAAATGCTATCGCCTGGGTGCAATTCCTGACATTCATATAAGCGTTGTCCATTCAAATAAGTGCCATTAGCACTATTTAAATCACAAAGCACCCAGCTGAATTTGCTATCTGGGGATAAAGAGAGGGGACGAACCACTGCATGACGACGAGATACCATCCGGTACATCATGGCATCCAAGACAACTTGGCAGCTGGGGTCGCGTCCAATTACCATCTCTTTACTGGGGGGCAGCGAGTAGCGAGACTCCGATCCAGAAGCTGCCCCATTACCAGACACTAGCCGCAGAAATGCATTATGTCTTGCGTTTTTGCCTGTCATCGAGTTAGTGTGCTTTTCTAAATTAATTCTTCTTCATATATTTGGCAACAGGACTAACCTTAGCCACATTAACAGCAGCATTGCTAAATCCACTATAGCTTCACTTACTGCTAAGAAATTTAAAATTCTAGATGGGAAATTTCAAATTGTTTCACCTAATGTTAATAAGTATTCCATGTACTGAGAGTTTGTCCTAAACGGGCTTGTCATCCGGATAAATCAGACTGGATGGTTTGTCTGCTTTTGACATCCTAGCTGCAAATTTAACCCAAGGCAATTTATTAAAAAACAGTAGTTTTCACTGCATTTAGTTTCATTTAGAAAATATATAATTTCTGGTGGTCTGTTGTCAGTTGTTTTTGCCACAATCTATTAAAAGTAGAGAGTGGGAAATAAACTGCCCTGAATATTGCACCAAAATATTTTTGGTGTGTTGCTTCAAACCACTTTAGCCAGTTCTGGGTGTTCAATCTTAGTTCCAAGTACTATGAGGAATTCTGCCAGCCAACGGGGGTGAGCAGGCCAAGCTGGGGCTGTTACCAAATTACCATCAACTATTGCCTCATCAACAGGAATATCGACATAAAACCCTCCAGCACTTTTAACATCTGGACTACAAGAGGGGTATCCAGTACATCTCTTCCCTTGCAATACATCCGCAGTTGCTAATAACTGTAAGCCGTGGCAGATGGCAGCAATAGGTTTATTCGTTTGGGCAAAGTGACGGGTGATTTCTAGCACTTGCTGATTCAAGCGGATATATTCTGGTGCCCTTCCTCCGGGAATAACTAAGGCATCGTATGTTGTGGCTTCTACTTCTGCAAAGGTAGCATTTAAAGTAAAATTATGACCCGGTTTTTCGCTATAAGTCTGATCTCCTTCAAAGTCGTGAATTGCTGTCCGTACCTTGTCACCAGCTTTTTTGTCTGGGCAAACTGCATGAACAGTGTGTCCCACCATTTGTAATGCCTGGAAAGGAACCATCACTTCATAGTCTTCTACATAGTCCCCAACAAGCATCAAAAGTTTCTTTGCAGCCATATTTTTGACCTCCACTTATTAGTTAATACCAGTAGTCTAGAGTCAATATTTCTCAGTTGTTTATAAAATAAATATTAATATTAGAGTTTGGGACATTAGGCGTGAGCATCTGCACGAATTTTTGACACATCACAGCACTAACTCTGCGGTAATATATCATTTTTGGGCTGCAACTTTATAAAATGTAATGCATTCTACACATTTATAGAACTTACGCAAAACTATAGGCTGTAGGGGCAATTCATGAATTGCCCTCAGAAGAAAATTAGGGTTTCGGCTATTGCTTGCGTAAGTCTTGATTTATTATGTAATTAAAGCAGATCAAATTCTGCGATCGCTCTTTTAAAGTTTTTGTTTTCATGTCCTGGGCGACTGAGTTTAATTAAGGCAAAACGCTGTAAGGGTCTTAAAGCTGCCCAATGTTGCTGTGTCAGGGTTACACCTATTTCTTGAGCTTTTTCCTGGATGCTAGGTGGTACAGCGCTATCTAGCCATGCAGGATGTGGCTCAATGGGTAATTTTGTCGCTGGTATACCCGTGCGTTGTAGAATTAATTGTTGGATATGTTCGCGGTAAGACTGAATTTCGGTTTCTGTAGTGCAAGGTAATTCGACTAAAGCTTGACGCTCATCTGTAGTCATTTGATTCCAATCAGACAATTTTAGCTTGATGCCACAAGTATCTAAATTGCAACGCACTTGCATAGGGATACAACGCAGGGAATCAACAAAGTCTGCTTCAAATTCAAAGAAATCTGTCATAATCAAGTATTAAAAATTAAGGATTTTTAACTAGCGATAATTTTTATATTTAAGTTACAAAGATTAGTAATTAAAAACAAGATTTAATTAGCGATCGCATATTAATAATTTGTCCAGAATGCAGTTTTGGCTGCTCTTAATTATCAAGTATACTCTATTACTAGTAAGTAGATGAAGACTAAACGATATAGGAATCAGGTTTGATTTCTGAAAATATACGTAGGATGTGTTAGCGATAGCGTAACGCATCAAACCCGTGATAATTGTGCGTTACGAACTTCGTTCTAACACACGCTACAATACCTAATTTTGTTTAAAATCAAATAGGAGTCCTATATATTCCTAAGTATTATACCGAAAAATATGTGAATCAAGCTCTATTTTTAACGGCTGTTTCTGTCATTTTCTGTCATTACTGAGACGAATTATCAAGTAACTAATTGAGAGAGCGAGAATAGCAATTCCTAAACCAATTATATCAATACCTGAGACTTTTTCTAAGTCAAGAATGATAATTTTTCTGGCGACAGCAATCAAAGAAGTGACGATAACCAATTCAACCTGAAAAACGTGCTTCCGCAAATAAGCTGTGATATTTTCTAAAATTTCTAAAGCGATTAAAATATTTAAAAATAAGCCAAAAATCTTATACAAAGTGGTGTTAAACTTGGCATAAGGGGCTGTAAGTAACTCTTTAAAAATAAAAGCCGCTAAGTCTCCGATCGCAACTAAAATTACAACTACCATAAAAATAGATAGAACTTTAGAAACTAGCACTTCTACGTTTTCGATGATGTGCATGAAGTTCTCATCTTTAGTAGCTCCGAGAATTTGCCTCATTAACTTTTTCATTTGCTGCACCCTATTTCTAAATAAAATAAAATCCCATAGATAAATCTAGAGGATTAAGGTAATTCGTAATTGAGTTTTGTAACTCCTAAGCCTGACAAAAAACTTACCGATTAAGAGAGCTTATTTGCTTAAACCCCAGATTTGTTAAACAACATGACTTGTTGATACTTGGTAAGTTTTTTAGATGTTTTTTATTTTTTATCCATAGATAAAATCAATACTAGTAAAATCTATTATTACTAGATATTTTGCCTCTTTGAATATGGTAATTGGTAACAGTCAAAATTAGAGAGTCATAAAAAATGATAATAACTATTGACTATTGATTATTGACTAAATTACCTATTAATGATTGTTAATTACCTGTTTAGGAATAAGAATTAAATAACATACAATTTATGTCCGGGCCTTACCTCACGCTCAATCCCTCTCCTTATAAAGGAGAGGGAAGCTAGATAGAGGATGAAGTTTTGCATTTTATTTAATTCACGTTCCTTAGAGGTACAATTTACGGCTTACCATTGTGAGGACTGAAGTTGATAATCTTTGACTGTAACTTCTACAGAAATTGGGATTAGCTGCACTGCACAGGCTTTTAATTCTGGTTGCAAAGAATCGGGGCAAGATTCTGGATGGGTGAGGGCATTAACTTCGGCATTATCTGCCCACAGTGAACCCCAGTGCATGGGGACAAAAACTGTACCAGGTGCGATCGCTTTTGTCACTTTAGCAGGAAACTGAGCTTTACCTCGACGCGATCGCACTTCCACTTTTTGGTTATCTACAATACCTAACTTCGCAGCGTCACGGGGATGAATTTCGATAAACGGTTCGGGGTGCATCTTGCGAATTTTGTCAATGCGACCGGTGCGGGTTTGTGTGTGCCAATGTCCGTAAAGTCGCCCATTAGTTAGCACAAAAGGATAATCGGGGTCTGGTGGTTCTGCCAATCCCTTTGAGTAATATGCCCCAAATCGAGCGCGTCCGTCAGGGGTGTGGAAGCGTAAATCTGTATATAAACGCTTTCCAGAGGTTTCTCCCCCTGCTTCCCCTGCTCCTCTACTTCCCCTGCTCTCTTCTGGATGAGGCCATTGAGTCGGGCCTTGTGTCTGTAATTGCGCGTGACTGATACCTGTCATATCGCAGGGGCGATTTTGAGTTAGTTTGACGAATTCAGCATAAACTTCAGCAGAGTTAGCAAAGACAAACTCTTTTTCAAAACCTAATCTCCGTCCAACTTCGGCGAAAATTTCCCAATCGACTTTAGCTTCTCTTGGCGGTTGGCGAAATGCTTGACACAAAGTTACCACCCGTTCGGAGTTTGTCATCACACCAGTTTTTTCACCCCACTGGGCTGCTGGTAACAGAACATGAGCGTAGGCGGAGGTTTCTGTGGGATAATATGCGTCTTGGTAAATAGTGAAAGGCGATCGCAACAATGCCTTTTTAGTTCGCTCCAAATCTGGCATACTTACAGCTGGATTAGTAGCCGCAATCCACATTAACCCGACAGCATCATTTTCCAAGCTAGTAATCATTTCCCAAACACTCAAACCGGGATTGGGTGAAATCTGCCCTGGCTTGAGTCCCCAAAACTGCTCAACTTCGGCGCGGTGCTGGGGATTTTTCACTGTCCGATAACCCGGTAATAAATTCGCCAAACCTCCGGCTTCCCGTCCCCCCATTGCGTTTGGTTGGCCAGTGAGGGAAAAAGGGCCTGTGCCAGGTTTACCAATTTGTCCGGTCATCAGATGCAGGTTAATGATAGTTCTTACCTTAGCTGTCCCTTCTGATGATTGATTTACACCCATTGACCACAAAGACAGTACTCGTTGTGATTTTCCCCAATAGTGGGCTGCTGTTTCTAAATCTTCAATGCTAATTCCGCATTGATTCGCCACTACTTCCGGGGGATAGTGGCGAATTACTTCAGCATAAGCCGGAAAGTTGCTGGTGCAATCGTCCATGAACAGGGTATCGATGTAGTTCCAGCGCATCAACAAGTGGGCGATGCCGTTCAACAAATCGATATCTGTACCGGGACGAATGGCTAAATGTAAGTCGGCGGCTTCTGCGGTTGGCGTGCGTCGGGGGTCTACCACAATCATTTTCACCTTGCGGTTCTTTTTGTGATATTTCTCCAGCCGGTTAAAAACGATTGGATGACATTCGGCTGTATTAGTGCCAATTAAAAATGCACAGTCAGTTAACTCTAGGTCTTCATAACAACATGGTGGTCCATCTGCGCCAAAGCTTTGAATGTAGCCAGCCACAGCGCTAGACATACATAAACGGGAGTTGGCATCAAAATTATTAGTACCCAGACAGCCTTTCATCAGTTTCTGGGCTATGTAGTAGTCCTCAGTTTGAAACTGACCGGAACCATACATACATAAGGCTTCTGGCCCTTGGGTGAAACGGACTGTTTGAATGCGTTGCGTAATGAGATTAAAAGCTTCATCCCAACTAACGCGCCGAAACTCTCGATCTAAAGAGTCTCGCACCATTGGGTAATGTAATCTATTTTTATCTAAAGATTCTGCGATCGTTGCGCCTTTGATACAAACCATTCCCTGACTCGATGGATGGGCTTTATCGCCGCGCACCCGCCAAGTCGGATTTCCTTCACTATCTCGATTAGTTGCTTTGCCAAGTTGGGCTGGGGGTGAAACTTCTAGTCCACAGCCAACACCGCAGTAAGGACAAAGAGTTTTAGTAAATTCACTCATGGCTACCATTTTGTTATTTTGATTGTGCAACCCCAGATGTAGCGACAATTTAAAAACTTTATATGTTATGCAAAGACTCTTTGAAACTTTTATTACTTGGCGTTCTTGGCGTTCTTGGCGGTTCGATAAATAACGAACCGCCAAGACGCAGAGGGCGCAGAGAGAAGAAAAAGAGATTTTCCTGAATTAAGTAAGTCGGCGAGAAGAAACCAAAGTACGTTAAGTAATGTAAAAAATCTTGAGATTAGTTTGTAGTGAGGACTTTAGTCCTCATTTGAGGGCTGAAGCCCTCACTACAAACCTTGAATTATTCACACCGTTCTACTTACATTATTCTTCAGTTAAGAAGATAGTCGTTGCGGTTTCTGATGCTTCACCTTCATAGGCTGCGGCAAAGGAATCTTTTGGTTCTTTAAGGAAGAAGGCACACATAAAAGCACAGATTAGTGCAGCTATACCCATTGTGGTAAATAGTGTGGGAGCGTCGGTTAAGCTAAAAATTGTCAGGTAAACTACGCCACCAAAATTACCGTAAGCTCCCACATTGCCGGCAATTTGTCCAGTGGCTTCTTTTTTAATCATGGGTACGATGCTGTAGGTTGCACCGCAGCCGGCTTGGGCAAAGTAGGCGGCGAACATTGTAACTGCGATCGCAACTGGAATCGGCCAGCTACTATTAATAAAATGTGCCATCAAATAACTAACACCGATACCAACGCTGATAATTGTCATTGTCCACTTCCGCGAACCAAATTTATCAGAAATTAAGCCACCACTGGGACGAGAAACTAAATTTAAAAAGGGATAGGTGGCGGCAATCATCCCAGCGATAACATGCTCTAAAGCAAAGGTTTTTTCAAAAAATGCTGGGAGCATAGAAACGGCTGCCAGTTCGCTACCAAAGCTAGTGATATAAGTGAATTCGAGTAAAGCTACTTGACCAAATTGAAAGCGTTCAGATGCAGGGTAAGTTTTATTGCCGGTGAGAAGTTCTCGGTTTACTTCCCAAGCTTTATAACTTTGGTAAGCAAACAATCCTGCTAATAGTAACCAAGTCAAATACATTTGACTCAGGGTTAGGAAGTGAATGTTCTTTTGTTCCAAGCGCCAAGCTAATAAACCCAAGGCGAAAATCAAACCGAAATTCGAGACAATCATCGCCCAGAAGCTTTTGATGCTAGTTACTTCTAGGGAACCATTCTTTTTCGGTTTATTGTAGACTTTTCCTGTGGGCGTATCTTGGACGGTGTTGTAATAAATTACGCCGTAGATAGCTGCAATGATACCTGTAAGTGCGATCGCAAATCGCCAGTTAGAAGCGCCACCAGCGAAAAAGCTTGTAGAAACTGCAATCATCGGTAAGGCAAATTCTGCGCCAAAGGCCCCAAAGTTACCCCAGCCGCCATAAATGCCTTGAGCAACGCCCATCTCCTTCGGCTGGAACCATTCTGCCACCATACGGATACCGACAACAAACCCAGATCCGACAATTCCCATCAGCAAACGACTGATGACTAATTGATTAAAGTCTTGCGCTAGGGCTGTTGCTAAACAAGGAACTACTGCAAACATCAGCAAGATTGAGTAGGTGATTCTGGGGCCAAAACGATCCAGAAGCATCCCAATGATTAATCGGGCGGGAATTGTGAGGGCGAGGTTACAGATGCCCAAAGTTTTGATTTGCTCAGGCGCTAAATGTAGCTCTTTGCCAATGGTTGTAGCGAAGGGAGCAAAGTTAAACCAACAGACAAAGGTGAGAAAGAAAGCAAACCAAGTCTGATGTAAAATGCGGTAGCGATCGCTAAATGAAAATAATTTTTTAAGCATTCTAATCTTTCTAATTGAATAAAAGATGCAGAAGAGATAGGGGAAGATGCAATACGGTTCGGTTAACGTGTTTATTCGTCGGAGATCCCCCCAACCCCCCTTAAAAAGGGGGGCTTTTTTTCTAATTACCCCCTTTTTAAGGGGGTCGCCACAGGCGGGGGGATCTTATCCGAACCATATTGAGGGGAAGTTGAACCTTTTTACTCGGAGGTTGAGCCTTTGAACTCGGAGGTTGAGCCTTTGAACTCGGAGGTTGAGCCTTTGAACTCGGAGGTTGAGCCTTTTTGCTCGGAAGTTGAGCCTTTTTGCTCGGAGGTTGAACCTTTTTACTCGGAAGTTGCACCTTTTTACTCGGAGGTTGCACCTTTTTGCTCGGAAGTTGCACCTTTGAGCCTGAACATTGAGCCTTTAAGGTTGAAGTATGAATTTTGCTCAACCCCCAATCCCCAATAAGTACTAGCTGTTACTAACTAATAGGGCTTCCTGCTTGAGTTTCGCTCCGAAGTTTTTAATCAGTAAATCTTGCAAGACTGGCTGCAAGTCTTCACAGGGTATACCTTTGATAACGCAAGTTCCTAAATGAGCGTCCTTGCCGACTTTGCCGCCCATATATATGTCAACGCCTTCTAGGGTTTTGCCATTTTTGCGAGTTTTCGTTCCCATCAAGCCGATGTCTGCAACTTGAGGCTGTCCGCAAGAGTTGGGGCAACCTGTCCAGTGGATTCGGACTGGATTAATGAAGATTAAGTCTTCTTCTAAGGCTTTAATCATTGCCAGGGCGCGGTTTTTAGTTTCGATGAGGGCGAAGTTGCAAAATTGTGCGCCTGTGCAAGATACTAGCGATCGCGCCAATAAACCTGGATTAATCGAAAATCTTTCTAGCAATGGTTGTGTTAAAAATATTGCTAACCGTGAGTCAGAAATGTTGGGGATAACAATGTTTTGCTCAACAGTAAAGCGAATCTCACCACTGCCGAAAACTTCTGCTAGACGAGCAATTTCAAACATATCTTCGGCATACAACCGCCCGACGGGAATATTTAACCCTACGTAATTTAATCCCGCTTGCTTTTGTTTATATACTCCGATATGGTCGCGTTTTTCCCAGTCGATCTCGTCTTTTGCGGCTGCGGGTAATAATGATTTACCCAAACGGTTTTCTACTTCTGCTCGAAACTTTTCTAAACCCCATTCATCAATTAGCCACATCAAGCGGGATTTTTGCCGATTAGCACGCGGCCCGTTGTCACGAAATACTTCCAAAACCGCTCTACATACAACTACCACATCTTCTGGAGCCACCCAAGCATTGAGAGGAATCGCCGCCTCACAACGTTTAGCTGAGAAAAAGCCACCCACAAGGATGTTAAAACCAAATTCTTGCCTATCCCCAGTCCCTTCCTTAAATGCTGGCACAAAAGCTAAATCGTTAATTTCAGCGTGAACTGAATTGTCTCTTCCACCTGCGATCGCAATATTAAACTTCCGTGGTAAGTTGCTAAACTCTGGATTCCCTTCGCCTTTGTTGGTGAGCATATCTTGAATTTGCTGTACCAACTCTCGCGTATCGTACAACTCATCAGCATCCAACCCCGCCACCGGATCGCCTGTGATATTGCGGACGTTATCCATCCCTGATTGGATAGTGGTTAAACCAACTGCGTGAAATCTATTAAAGATATCTGGTAAATCTTCAATTCTGATTCCCCGTAATTGGATATTCTGTCTCGTAGTAATATCAGCGCAACCATCATCACCGTAACGCTGCACCACTTGAGCTAAAACACCCATCTGACTGCTGGTGAGAATACCGTTAGGCATCCGTAACCGCATCATAAACTTCCCTGGGGTAACAGGGCGAAAAAACACGCCTACCCACTTGAGCCGATGATCGCGATCTGTTTCGTCCATTGCTTCCCAGCCCAAGGCGGCAAATCTCTCTATCTCATCCCTGATGGCAAGTCCATCTTTTTGCGCCTTGAATTTCTCGAATTTATTGAGGCTGGTAGTCTTAGTTGTTGTGTCTGTCATGAGGCTGACTCTCGTGAGAATTTTTGCTGCTAATTGCCCAATATCAATAAATAATTCGTAATTCGTAATTCGTAATTCGTAATTAAAAAACGATGAATTAGTAATTATTAATCAACCCGTAGTTCCATTAGGTGGTGTATTTACGAGGGTTAGGGAATAAAAACTTAATATTTGATTACGGCTGATTATTGCTACTCAAAAGCATTCCAGGCTAGTTAAGGAAAACTTGTTGCCATTTACATCTTGGAAATTTGTCAAGCAGGTTGAGATAATGTTTATGTAACAATTTCGATACTCATAACTTAAGACGAGATTTCTGTTAAAATCGTATAAATTGTTACGATTTTTTGGTAAAATTGCTGAAAATGGATACATAATATGCATTTTTTGCATCAAGGTCGGCTAATGAGCTACTTAAAGCGCTTGATGAAAAGTGTTTAAAATGATCCAAGGGGTTTTGGATTGCCATAGATTAATCCAAAATCCAAAATCTAAAATCCAAAATTGAGTGGCACTTATGAAACGTCGTGATTTTGTTAATTGGGTAGGTTTGGGTTTGATAGCGAGTTCTCTACCTGTAGCGATCGCAGCTTGTTCTTCTCAAACAACTTCTGCGACTGGCGATTGGCAAACAGTAGGCACTTCGGCAGATTTAGATAAAACTGGTCAATTGCTGGCTAAAAACTCACCTGCTGGGCCTGTGTTGGTAGTCGGCACATCTAAAGGCGCAAGTCTGACAGCTGTTAACCCTACCTGTACTCACGCAGGTTGCACCGTCGCATGGAAAGCCGAGTCCAAAAAATTCGCTTGTCCCTGTCATGGTTCGGAATTTGGAGTTGATGGTAAAGTGCTAAAAGGCCCGGCGACAGAAGCGCTTAAAACTTACGCCGCCAAAATTGAGAGTAATTCAGTTCAAGTCAAGCCAACTTAAACAATACAATTCAGGGTATCGTGAGTAATATCAACCAGCTTTTGGTGCAAGCCCACACAGCATACAATGCAGCTGATTGGTCATCATTGATTCAATATTTACAACAATTAATTTTAGGTACAGACTCGAAACATCCAGAGATAGTTAAAAATCGAGAATATCTGCTGACATTAGCACTTTCAATCTTAGAGGTGGGAGATTTTCAGCAACGCTGGGAAATTACTAAAGTGTTGACTAACTTGGGAAATATTGCCATCCCACCACTCATTGAAATCTTAGAAGATGAAGATGCAGAAGAAGAATTACGCTGGTATGCAGCGCGAACTTTGGGCGAATTTCAACAGCCAGAAGCGATCGCACCCTTGGTTGAATTGTTGAAAACCGGTGAGGATGAAGAACTCAAAGCGATCGCAGCCACAGCACTAGGGCAAATGGGTACTGTTGCGATCGCTGCCTTCTCTGAACTTCTATTAAATGAAGATACACGACTTTTAGCAGTGCGATCGCTTTCCTGCATTCCCCAAACAGAAACCATCACGCCTCTGTTGAGTGTAGTGCAAGATTCACAAGCAACAATCCGCACTGCTGCAATTGAAGCCCTCAGCAGTTTTCATGACGAACGTATACCACCAATCTTGTTAAACGCTTTGGATGATATCGCCGCTACAGTTAGGCGTGCAGCAGTGCTTGGTTTAGGTTTTCGCCCCGACTTGCGCGAAACCTTAGATTTGGTGACGAGACTGCAACCCAAGCTTTACGACTTTAATCTTGATGTTTGTTGTGCAGCCGCAGTTTCCCTTTCTCGGATGGGTAGTGATGAGGCTGCAAAACATTTATTTAATTTACTGATTTCACCCCAGACACCGATAAAGTTGCAATTAGAAACTATCCGCGCTTTAAGTTGGCTGGAGACACCATCTAGTTTGGAATATTTGCAAACAGCATTTAATCAAATCACTTCAGAGACACTTTGGCAAGAAATTGTTACCGTTTTGGGGCGAGTACAAAAGCCGCAAACTACACAAGCGGTAGAAATATTATTGCAAATACTGCGATGCCTTTGGCGAGCTTCGCTAACGCAGCATCCAGCCATAGAGATTGCTAATGTAAAAAGTGCGATCGCTTTATCTTTAGGACAGTTAGGCGAAATCCAAGCTATTGAACCATTGATTTCGCTGCTAGCTGATTCTAATGCATCAGTGAGACTACACGCGATCGCTGCACTCAAAAATTTAGATGGGGAAGCCGCACATCAAAAATTGCTGCAATTAGCCAATAATGCTGCACTCACACCAGATTTGCAACAAGGAATAGCGATCGCTTTGGCTGAGTGGTAAATTCTCTCAAAGATGATGGAGAGTTAGAGGGAGTTAACCCACATTTCTGTTAAATTTACCAGGCTGGTGAGAACACAAGGATCGCAATTGCTGAAATTTCCAAGATTAAATGCAGCAGAAGTTAGGGAGTTACTTGACGATATTTTATGAAGACTATAGTATTCGATAATGACACACAAGATTATTGATTTATTTGCTGGTGCAGGTGGTTTGACTACAGGATTTCACATGGTAGGCTTTGAATCTCTATGTGCAATAGATGTAAATGCAAAAGCCTTGGCAACCTACAAGCACAATTACCAAGACACTAAAATCATTCATCAGGATATATGTAAAATTAACCCTTGTGACTTACGATTAGCCTTGGGCTTGCAGCGAGAAAAACTAACAGCCTTGATTGGCGGCCCACCATGTCAGGGATTTTCAAGAAATATTCCTGCTGGCGATCGCTACCTCAACGATTCCCGTAACAAGCTATACCAAACCTTTTTAGAATTCGTAGAGGAGTTTAGACCCCTTTACGCCGTAATGGAGAACGTCCCCGAAATTTTGAAAGCTTACAATGGCGTAATTAGGGAAGAAATAACAGAAAAGCTTGAATCATTAGGCTATAAAGTTGTCTCTTCATCATTAAACCAGGAAAACCTAGCTGGATAGACTTCTTGATAATGTCTGCTCTCTGAATTACAAACAAAAATGAACTTCCGAAGTTGAAGCTATTCAGTTGGAGGGATTTGAGTGACCAACCTGTTTTAGTCATCAAGTCAACAGCATCATAGAGAAGCTTGCTTCGTCCCAAAGCGGGGTCTGATAGAGGAATATCTTTAACATAATGAAAAATTGCTTCCCATGTGTAATCTTCTATTGACCCTATGACTGGAGATGCAATAGTCGCAATAATGGCTTGCCTTAATCTTTCAATCTCGCTGTCCGTCAACACTCAGGGATTCCTCTACAGGTTGTAAAAATTCACTCATTGTCATACCCAAAGCCTTGGTGATATGGCTAAGAACCCTAACAGATGGGCTTTTTAGCCCTCGCTCAAGCTGGCTGATATAAGTCCTATGCAGACCTGTCACTTCTGCAAGATACTCCTGTGACCAACCTTTTTCTGTACGACGACGCTGTAGTTCTAGTCCTAAAATTTGGTCTAGTTTACTGGGCTGCATGAAGAAAAAGATTAGTATTTTGAATACAAAAGTTCTACAGACTAAAGTATTCAAAATCTTTGCTCAAACCTCATAATGTGAATGAATTTAAAATTTCATATATTGCATAAGTCTTTTTTGGCGGAATTCACCAAAAAATTCTATGTAAAGCGGATAATTTATGATGGGACAAATAAAAACTGATTTATACAAATGTAAATCACAGGAAAATTACTGTAACTAACTATACTAAATTGCGGAGAATAAACCGTTAACTTAATGAAACTGATAAATGTAATTCAGGCTACATAAAAATGCGCCTAGAGCAGTTGCAAGCCTTTCTAGCGATCGCACAAACCGGCAGCTTTCAACAAGCAGCGCGAACATCTGGTGTTACCCAATCAACGATTAGCCGCCAAATCCAGGCATTGGAAGCTGATTTGGGTATAGAACTTTTTCACAGAACAAGTCACGCCAAATTGACATTGGGAGGTGAATGTTTACTACCCCGTGTCCGCAAAATTTGCCAAGAATGGGAGACAGCTACACGAGAATTAGCTGATTTAATCGCTGGAAAACAACCAGAACTTTGCATTGCCGTGATTCACTCCTTATGTGGATCTTACTTACCCCCAGTGTTGCAAAAATTTTGTCATGCTTATCCAGATGTGCAATTGCGGGTGACTTCATTGGGAAGCGATCGCGCCTTGAAAGTTCTTAAAGATGGATTGGTGGATTTAGCAATTGTGATGAATAATCGCTTTTTAACCACTGCGAGAGAAATGGTAGTAGAAGTACTTTATGATGAACCGATAGAAGTTTTAACCGCAGCCAATCATCCCTTAGCTCAATATGAATTCGTTCCTTGGTCGGAGCTAATTCGTTATCCCCAAGTGGTTTTTAAAGATGGTTATGGAATGCAGCGTTTAATACAAGATAGATTTGACCGAATGGAAGCTAAACTCCAGGCGGCTTTAGAGGTAAATACTCTAGATGCCTTCCGGGGAGTAGTGCGCCAAGGAGAACTGATAGCTTTGCTTCCTCAATCAGCATTAATGGAAGCTCGTCTTGACCCTACCCTAGCGATTCGCTCCTTGGAGAACAATAGTATTAGTGGTTTAGCAGATGGTTCGAGTTTGACTCGGCGAGTAGTTATGGTAACAACTCAAGACCGACTGCAAATTCCCCCCATCAAGCACTTTTGGCAACTCGTGCGCGAAAATATCCCATTACAAATCGATCGGAAGCGATCGGTTTCTTAAACGTCATTGGTCATTGGTCATTAGTCATTAGTCATTGGTCATTAGTCATTGGTCATTAGTCATTAGTCATTAGTCATTGGTCATTATCGGTTATTCACAAAGGACAATGGACAAATGACAAAGGACAAAAAACAAATGAGCAATGTATTTAGGGAATTACTAAAAAAAGTAGGTAGCGGAAACCACACGGGCGAAAATTTAACTCGTGCCGAAGCAGCCAGCGCTACTAAAATGATGCTGCTGGGTGAAGCGACACCAGCCCAAATCGGAGCGTTTTTGATTGCTCATCGAATCAAGCGTCCTACGGGGGAAGAGTTAGCGGGAATGTTGGATGCTTATGATGAATTGGGGCCAAAACTGCAACCATTCGACTCTGGACGAATTGCGATCGCTCTTGGTGTCCCTTATGATGGCAGAACCCGCACAGCACCAATTAGTCCGGTGACAGCTTTAATACTCGCCGCAGTTGGACAACCAGTGGTAATGCACGGTGGCGATCGCCTCCCAACAAAGTACGGCTTACCCCTGATCGATATTTGGCAAGGTTTAGGAGTTGATTGGACTACTCTACCACTAGCAAAAACCCAGCAAGTGTTTGAGCAAACAGGAATTGGGTTTATTTATCTACCTCAGCATTTTCCCTTAACTAAAAGTATTTGGGAGTACCGCGACCAGCTTGGTAAACGTCCACCCTTAGCGACAATGGAGCTAATTTGGTGTCCTTATGCTGGTGATGCTCACGTAATTGCTGGATTTGTTCATCCGCCAACAGAAGGGATGTTTCAGATAGCTTTGGGGCTGCGGGAAGTAACAAAATTTACATTAGTCAAAGGATTGGAAGGTAGTTGTGACTTACCGCGCGATCGCACTGCAATTATCAGCTTATCTCCATGCGTAGCATCTCAAGAGGTAGAACGATTGCACCTCGTACCGCGTGATTACGGCTTTACTACCAAGAACGTACCCCTTGGAACTACTGAAGAACTGGTGGCAGATATTCAAGAGATTTTGGCAGGTAAACCAGGCGAACTAATGCAAACAGCCTTGTGGAATGGCGGATTTTATCTATGGCGGAGTGGTATTTGTTCAGATATGCCAGAGGGTTTAGCTAAAGCAGAAGAATTATTAACCAATGGTACAGTAGCAGCTAAACTCCAAGAACTTAGCCAGATAGTAAATTCACTTTAAATTTAACTCTAATTGCTTTGCTCAAATTTTCGTTATACACTTATAAATTTTCCCGCCGACTTACTTACTTACTTGTAATTGGAATTGCTATCGTGAACTACCTACACTGTACCGTTAGGTCAGTATAGGCTTCCCAATTCATAGGCTTTTTGTAACATAAGGTCACTATGAATTTGCCAAGTTAGGTTTTTATTGAGCCAGAATCGGTAAGGTAATCATAAATTCTTAGATTTAATGCGATCGCTATTGTCTGTTTGGAGAGGGTTTTGCAATGTATCTTTCTACACTGTAGTATCCTAATAACTAACCAAGGAGCATTGTTAACCAAGGTTAAATATTTTGTGACTCCAAACAGGGGAATTTATTGAGATGCTTGATCCGAATTATTTCGTTAGCGACTTCTCCAAAATAGATTTTTGTTGCAACCAATCCTGACCGACTTGGATACTGACATCCGAGCCAAGATTGCCAGTACTTTCCACGCGCACTTCGCCAAATCCCAAAGTGTTGCGAATTGATTCGGCACTGTCACCATCTCCTTGTTGGGCGACAATATGAGTCACATCTAAAGGTTCACCCCATGCCTTAGCTATATAAATGTTACGATATCCAGATTTTTCCAAGGCTCTAATTAATGGTTGAAGATTAGAGCGATCGCCACCTGTACTATCTTGAATTGCTACACGCAAAGAACGTGGATTGGTCGTCGTCTGCTGACTCTGTTCTGACTCTAAACCAAAGTGTTGAGCCATGAGTTTAGCAATACCATCTTTGTTAGGCAACCAATAGCTAGCATCAAACTCGCCTTTCTCGCTAAAGCGACCTGGCAGCATTAACATTTGCATATTAGAGCGATTAGTTCGCACCCCAAAACCCATTAGCGCCACTAACTCCTCAACCGTCAAATTTGTGTCGATGTGGTCTTTAACTACATCCAGAACTTTAGGTAATTGAGCAACAGTAGTTGGGTTTAGTGTTTGATCCATCAAAGCCCGAATGACCATTTGCTGCCGTTGAATCCGACCAATATCACCAAGTTCGTCATGGCGAAACCGCAGTAATTGCAATGCCTGCTCGCCGGATAGATGCTGCTTACCCGCCTTCAAATTGATGTACAAATGCTGAGAATCATCTTGATACTTCATATTTTTGGGGACATAAACTGTTACGCCACCCAAAGCATCAATTAGCTTGGCAACTCCCAAAACATTAATTCGGATATAGCGATCGATTCCCGCGCCACCTAAGAGATTACTGACGGTTCTGGCAGTCAAAGCTGGCCCGCCGTCAACATTGGCAGCATTAATTTTTTTCACTCCATACCCCTCTATTTGTGTGCGGGTATCTCTGGGGATGGAGAGCATAATTATTTTTTTCGTCTCTGGATCGAATTTAAGCAAGAGCATTACATCCGAAAGACCATCAAAGGAGTTTACCTGGGGCAGGTATCTGAGGTTTTTCGTGTCTTCAGGAGGGTTTTGGATATCCGGGGGAAGTACACTCATCCCCATAACTAAGAGATTCACCGGGCGAGTTAATTCTGAAAATCGCAGCACACCTCCAGAAATGCGATCGCCATCAAAGGCCGCCTCTTCCTGTGGACTTAGCTGGGCTTGCTGCAAAGGCGTACTGGTTAAAGACACCGCCAGAAGTGCCCCTGCTGTTGCTGACACCATTGCAATCCCACTCATCCCTACCCAAAACCACAGCCAACGTCCAGATTTTGAACTCTGAGCAATTTTTTTATTGGACTTTGAGACTTTTCCCGACTGGTTTTCTTCCGCCGAACTTCTTTGAATGGTCACAGACTTCCTCACACTTACTCAATAATTAAATTCGGTAAATTTGCAGACCAAAAACATCCAGACAAATCAACCCATAATAGCTAACTCTTAATTATCAGTGCTAACTTTTTTAATGTAGTGTCAACCACAACACTTATAGCAGCATTTTTCCTTCTTTTGGGAGAATCTAGATATGTTTTACTGAAGTATGGCAATAATAAACTGGATTTGACTAGATATATAAATGAATCAACCGTAATTTTTTATTAAATAAGTAAAAACACTGATAAATTATCACTCTAAAAAATTAAGATAAATACTTGCCAAACACTCGTTCTGCTAAAGTACTAAACCCTGGTAAACGCCCAGATTTGCCCTGTGTCAGGCGCAAAATCAACCAGATACTCACTAAAAAGTAACCCGATGTGAGAAAGCTATTCAGGATAAATAGACGTAGCGGAAAAAAATCTGAAGTTGCTGCTCCGGTACTTAATAATAAATATCCCAACAGCCAAGTAAATGCCAAAGTAATAGACAGGCGACTAATAGCAAGTTGTTCCCGACTACCTTGGCCGCGATAAAGAGTCCACAAAGATGGAAAAAAGCCGATAATCGGAATCAAATATAAAAGCAACTGGGTTTTGGGGATTGGGGATTGGAGATTGGGAGGAGACAAAGGAGAGACTTCTCCAAGAATTCTTCCTTGTCCCTGCTCCCCAGTCCCCAGTCCCAAGTCCCCAGTCGCCTTTGGTTCAAAATTCTCCATGCGTTTTAGTCTAACTCCTAAACTAGAAGGATGAATAAGACTCATATAGTTAGAGATAATAAACTGTAAAGAAAGATTTAACTTAGTTCTATCCCGCAAT
The DNA here is from genome assembly GCF_002245975.1 of Nostoc sp. 'Peltigera membranacea cyanobiont' 213. NCBI lineage: Bacteria > Bacillati > Cyanobacteriota > Cyanophyceae > Nostocales > Nostocaceae > Nostoc > Nostoc sp. 'Peltigera membranacea cyanobiont' 213. Next base: position 49,695 of record NZ_NOLI01000015.1, read on the forward strand.
TAGCTGAAAATGCAGACACGCAAGCTACTCGACTGGTGGCAAACATTCACACCAATAGCGCGAATCGTGGCGATCGCGTTATTCGTTCCACTGCTAGTTCTAAATGGTTGGGCACTTTCGGTCTTTTTTAATTATTTCCATTCTCTCATAGTCATTTTAGTCGGAGCCTCAGTCCTAGCATTTCTGCTCAACTACCCCGTGAGTTGGCTGGAACATCATGGTGCTAAACGAGATCAAGTTGCCATCCTAGTATTTCTCCTGGCTTTATCGATTTTATTGGCGTTGGGTGTGACACTTTTTCCGTTGGCCCTTACCCAAGCTCAACAACTGGTAGCTCGTTTGCCAGAATTGATCGACTCTGGACGCTCTCAGCTAATGATATTAAACCAAAAAGCTGAGACTTTTGGCTTACCGATTAACCTCGATGCTCTGGTTGTGCAAATCAACGATCGCGTCAAGGGGCAATTACAAGCGATCGCTGGTCAAGTTTTAAATCTGGCGGTAGTTACAGTCACAAGTCTTCTAGATATCCTCTTGACGATGGTTTTGACTTTCTACCTTTTACAGCATGGCAGCGAACTCTGGGAAAGTTTAGTGGAATGGCTACCCTCTAAATTCCGCGATCCTTTCTCGAAAACAGTCCGCCTCAGCTTTCAAAATTTCTTCATCACCCAGTTGATTTTATCTACTTGCATGGCCTCAGCCCTCATTCCTACCTTTTTGTGGCTAAAAGTGCCATTTGGACTGCTATTCGGCTTAACTATTGGTCTGATGGCTCTCATCCCCTTTGGTGGTTCTGTGGGCATCGCTATGACTACATTGTTGGTAGCACTGCAAGATTTCTCAATGGGTGTGAGAGTTTTGATAGCAGCAGTAATCGTACAGCAAATTCTCGAAAACTTAATTGCTCCCCGAATTTTAGGCAGTTTTACGGGTTTAAATCCAGTTTGGATTTTAATTTCAGTTTTAACAGGAGCAAGAATTGGCGGATTATTGGGTGTAATTGTGGCAGTACCCACAGCTGTTGTGATTAAAACCGCTTTAAGTGCCTTGCGTCCTGGTGGCGAGACAAACGATAGCGGCACAGGAGAAATAACTGCACCCGTTGCAGCCAACGAATCTCCGAAAACTGACCCTAAAAATACTCTGAGTATTTCGGAAGCAACATTACCGTAAGGAGGCTGGAGGTTTCCTGCCTCCTCATTGTGGCTCAATGATGGAACCCATAAACAAAATGTTTCCCGTCTGATTATTTCTAATAGCACAGAAGAAGGGACGATCGACAATCATTCGGAATGGTTCTGGTTCCTCTCTTAAAGATGTTGCGACTATTCCCACTGAAGTAGCCGCAGCCGCTTCAGTCCCTTCTTCGTTTACTTCGACGAAAGTTTTATGCTTAACTTGGCTAATGGCAAAATTTTTACCCATGCCAGAAAAATTGGCTTTGTTGCTGAAAGCCTCTTCCATGCCTAAACTTTTCAAAGCATCATTGAGTGTAACTTCGTAATCTGTTTTGAAGCGGGGTAGCCTAATAAACCCTTTTTGTTTGTTGAACTGAGTCATCCATTTTTCCCAGTTTTCAAAACTCAGGTTTTGATATAAGGCTTTCAGATTAGAGTTCTGTTTGGGAAGGAATATATAAAAACTGGTTTTACCATCTTTACCATAAGGTAAACTAACTGCCTGAAATTGTTCATTTTCGTAATATCTATAGTCACCTTCTTGTGACATCATCAGGTGTTGTTTTCGTCTACTAGGTGTGATGTAAAAAGGGTATTGGGCAGTTTTACTTTTGTCAAATTCGTTACTCCAATTACCTTTAAAATATATGGCATTAATTAGAAACAATACTTGACTTGGTTCAATTTTTTCAACTATTTTAGTAATTTTACCCTTAGTATTTTCTTTTACCCAATTATTTATAATACTTGACGCGGCGGCATCTTTAAAGTTTAAATTGCTAACCTTAGCTTGATAGAAATCCTGGGTTCTCTTGAGGAAATCTGGTGCAAAGCTAACATCTTGATTTGCCCAAAGCGAGTTAGCAATACTCAGTTGTACTTTTGCATCCTGATTGTCTAAAAGCTGCTTTAATGCCGCCGCGTAAGCAGAGTTGATTTCTGGTAGATTCATTCCCTGTAATTCTAGGGTTTTTGCCATTGCTTGTTGAGTTGAGCCGCTAGCACCGTTGTAGGTCATGGCGAGAGCGATCGCTATACTCGAAGGTGAGATAAAAATATTATTCTCACCTTTATCATCTTTCAGAACTTCTGAAAATAGTTTGAAGCCAAACTTATTACTAGACTCAACTATTCTTGTATCAGGGTTGACTGTTTTTTTTTGCAATGGAGTTTCTGGTTGAGGTAAACTAGATTGGGCAAGGGCGCTTTTGTTACTCTCAACTTGAGAACACCCTAATACACTGAATAGAACAACACTTGCAGCTGCCAGAGCATAACGTCTGCCTAGACTCACACCATAACGTCTTTGCAGAAAGTTTTCTTTTGCATCACTAAATTTTTGTCGATTCATTCTGCTACCTCAATTGCCAAAGATTCCCGATCTGTGCTTAGAGTTGACGCAGATACTGTGTCAATGATTAACTATTGCATTTGCTCCAATATAAAAATGGGACTGTTACAGAAACGGTAACAGCCAGTTAGTAGCTCAGAGCAAGTAAACAGAACTTGTGAGAGTTGCTAATTCCTAATTTAGGCAGCGATGCAGACGATTTATGAAAAATTCTTATTTCTAGGAGTTTTCCTATTTATCTATAAACGTATTATAAGCTACGTAGTCACATTAAAGTTATTGGAGATGAGACAAATTAATGGACAGACTTGATTTGTGGGCTGAAATTATCCCTGGAGTTTCCGCAGCAGGATTTAGTATTGGACAACATCTTTCATCAATACCCGATCTTAGTGAACCTAATCTGGTTGTCAATCTCCAAGAAGAAAGAGAGAAGAGAGAAAAAGGATTGAAATCAATTAATATCAACGAAGCTTTATCGGATTCGGATGGCTAGATTTGTCAAAAAATCTCCTCAGATTCTGAGAAGTTAGATGGACATAAAGTTTTTTATTATAAAGATAGGGTTGTATTACTACATTTTAATGCGAATGATATTCTCTTCAAGATTTTTGTTTTTGAGGGCTACCAAGGAAAGTTTTTTGATAAATTTGAAATCGGCTCTAAGGTTTCGGATATAAACAAGTATTTTGAGCTTGAATATGATAGCGGAGATGAAATGCATTATCCTTCTGAATCATCTCATGTTAAAGGTATTGCCTTCTATGGTGCAGAAGAATCTTTAGAAGATAATCCCGAACAAAAAATCATGGGTTTTTGCGTACATAACTGGAGTTTGCAGGTATAGATATGAGCGTTAGGCAAACGGATACTTGCGTGCATGGGTTCCCCTGGTCTTTGTAAAGTATCTGTTTGAAGAACGAAACCCAACATATTAGCGTATTGAACTCAAAATGTTGGGTAAAAAAAACAGATGCGATGTTTAAAAATTAATTTTATTTTATTACAGTTATCGCTTCAATTAACAGGTACAGTCCACCAAGCTAAACTGTAGGGCTGAGTCGCTTCATTGACCTTTTGACGAAACTGAACGCGGATTTTGTAATTGCCTGTAGCAGCAACGGGGCAGAAAATATGTTCTACACTATCAATTTGGCTGATTGACGAGCAAACAGCACCAGCATCGGAATTTTGAGCATCAGCTTTTACTAAGTATAGGTCGAGATTATTTAAGCCGCGATCGCGAAAACTTTCACCCACCTCATATTGCTGGTTTTTATTTTTATCGTTGAGTTCCACCAATCGATCCCAACTCAAGGTAACAGCAACAAAACTCCCCTGCTTTAATGGTTTTGCTAACACATAGTCAACAGATGCTCCAACAGCGACTGCGCCATAATCCCAACCAATAGCTGGTACAGTTGCTGATGGCTGCCATTGTCCAGCACTAAATTGCTCATAAGCGCGAAATGCGTTCAAATGACCCGCTCCCATTTGAGCATCTAAAGGAATCTTTGGATCTTTATAAGCATCAGAATCTAGCCAGTTTTGATTTTGTTTATCAATTAGCGTCCGGCTCATTCCTAACCGCAAGCCATCACCGCTATCTTGAATTTTGTCTGCTGAATTCAGCAATACAGCTTTCATTACTTGATGATGCCGAGAATCGATGCTCCAGTGGGGTTGTTTTGTCCGTATCTGTCGGTCAGCAAATTCCTGCAATAGAGCAACAGTAGCCGTAACTTGAGGCGCTGCAAAACTCGTACCTGTAACCTTATTCAATTTGCCATCTGGATTCAGCAAAGGAATATTATTCCCAGGAGCAACTAAACTGATAGCACGACGGCCACCAAGATCGAATTCCCTTCCAGCAAGCCTTCCACTCACTCCTTGGTTAGCACCTGCCAGATTAGCCACATCTACTTTGTTAAAAACTCCCCCTCTGCTAGATGAAAAAGCCACGTTCATTGCGTTAAAATTATCTGTAGGAATGGGAATACCGCCCTTACCTTGGTTGCCTGCGATCGCATACAAAACATCATGAACGCGGCTAGACCAGTCAACACATAAAGTTAGCAAAGCATTGCCATCTAAAACAGCCTCTGGTCTAGGATCGCGGCTCAGAGGTTCACCAAAGCTAAAGTTAATGGCACGGACATCGCCACCATTTTGTAGCGCTATGTGCTGGGCTGATAAACACTCTTCTGGCTGACCCATATTTTTAGTGGAACCCACCGCAGACGAATACAATCGCGCTCCTGGAGCAACTCCCGGCAAAGCTTTGTCTTGGCTTACCATCATACCAGCAACGTTGTAGGCGTGGGGATCGACACCAGTATTTGATTTAGCTGGCCCATTACGTAAGAATACTGCCGCTAAAGATATGGCGCGATTTTTAGACACTGCCTTATCCCACCCAAACATTCCCGGTCGGCCAATTTCCACTTGACCAATAGCAATCTTACGACCGATTAAATTATAAGGAGCTTGGTGTAGCTTCAGAGCATCAATGCCGTTAGTTCCCAGAGCAGATTCTAAAGCTGAAGCAATTACCGGCGCACTCAAACAAGAAGCACTTAATCCCCAAATTATCCAGGTTAGTTTTTTAGTCATTAGTTATTAGTCATTGGTCATTAGTCATTAGTCATTGGTCATTAGTCATTAGTCATTGGGCATTGGGTATTGGGTATTGGGTATTGGGTATTGGTTATTTTCCCCCTACTCCCCACTCCCAAAAAAGCCGGGATCAAAGTTATGAGTCTTGCTCAATGTTTTGTTACAATGTGTACAGACGAGGACGCTTAAAAATCCACTAGCCATGACCCAAAACCTATCTCAAAAGCCCATTGTAATTTCTCCATCCATCCTATCAGCCGATTTTAGTCGTCTGGGTGACGAAATTCGTGCCGTAGATGCGGCCGGAGCAGATTGGATTCATGTTGATGTAATGGACGGTCGTTTTGTACCTAATATTACGATAGGCCCTCTGATTGTGGAGGCGATTCGTCCGGTTACAGCCAAGCCACTGGATGTCCACTTGATGATTGTGGAACCAGAAAAGTATGTAGAAGGATTTGCTAAGGCGGGTGCTGATATTATCTCCGTACACTGCGAACATAATGCTTCTCCACACCTGCACCGTACTTTGGGGCAAATTAAAGAGCTTGGTAAGAAAGCTGGAGTTGTACTTAATCCTGGTAGCCCTCTAGAGCTAATTGAATACGTTCTAGATTTGTGCGATTTAGTACTGATTATGAGCGTCAACCCTGGTTTTGGTGGTCAAAGCTTTATCCCTGGTGTGTTACCAAAAATCCGCAAGTTGCGTCAAATGTGTGATGAACGCGGTCTTGATCCTTGGATTGAAGTGGATGGGGGACTGAAAGCAAATAATACCTGGCAAGTTTTGGAAGCCGGAGCTAATGCAGTTGTTGCCGGCTCAGCTGTATTTAACGCTAAGGATTATGCTGAGGCGATTACATCAATTCGCAACAGCAAGCGTCCTACCCCTGAATTAGCCAAGGTTTAATTCATTTTTAGATTAACCATTCTCTACAAAAAGTAGGGTGGGCAAATTGCTCACCCTATTTTTATTCACACATAAAAAACTGGAAGCTATTCAAATTTTGAACTTCCAGTAGTTGTTATATAAATTGAAAATTTAGAAAGCAGAGATAATCCAGGTTGGGAGGACTAGGATTAGAATAGTTGAAAGAGAAGCGTATGACCTACTAGTTCCAGCAGCCACGACAACGATTTCACCGTAACTTTTCTGTTTCTGTTCTTGTTATTGGTGTTAAGCGTTTGCTTTATTAACTAAAGCAACACCAACCACAGGATAGAAAGTTTTATAAGCATTACTCCCATTGTCTGCAGTCAATGGAAGCTGTGTAAAATTTGGATTGGGGGAATCCACCTGCCCAAATTCTCTTTGCTCAAACTTCCTCAGAAAAAGAACCACCAGTCGCAACGGTTGAATCGTTTGTCTTGGTATAGGAGTTATTTACTCCATGAAATACTTACTACTTTCGTAATCAGTTTGATTTATTTCATAGTCAGAACTAATCATTGATTTTATTTTTTAAACTTAACTTGTTTACCGCCAATCACCTCTATTTGTATTGAAGTTGTAGTTGTTATTAGTTTACCAATGTTGTAAGTATATATATTGCCATTTTGGCAGATTTTTGTAAAAAAATATCCAATTAATCACTGCGATCGAAAACCTACCATGCTATAAAGTTTAAACTCGCATGGTAGGCTCTCAGACACTTAATCAAGTCTAGAGTAGAATCTCTTGATTCCAAATTGTTTTTAATTGACCCCACAACGTTTCAAGGAAATATCTTGATTAACTTCTGGTTTTAATGACGATTTCCTTGATTGATTTTCGTTAATTGGCTGTCCCAATCTTTGGTCTAAACCACCACGGATTTCTGTTTTTTGTTTTCCAACTACTTCAAGATAAGCAGGTCTTGAATCATTAGCGTGTTTCAGCATTTTTAGATTTTCACTTTGCTGTTGTTTTATTCTGTTGGCTTGAGAGTTTTCTTTCAGTAATCGATTGTAGGTACGGTACGGAATGTAATGGAGAGGATTATAACCAGCAAAACGTAGCATTAAAACACATGCCCAAGAGTACTTTCCAGCAATAATTGCTTCAACTACTTTATCAAATTGTTGAGCCTTTACTGTTGTATCTAAGTTACTACTAATACCAGCAATGTCTTGATTCATCATAGTGTTTAGTTATCCTGGATGAAGTAAACTAGTTATCTTTCTACGATTATTGGCGTTTCAATTAAGGCTTACAAACTGCATTAACCTTTTTGCAGTTGTTAAATCGCTTTCGGGAAATTATCAGCAATTTGGCGGTGTTGGATGTTGACGTGAGATAAAAACCTATCAATCAACAGATGCGTATATAACTTTCCCAAACTCTGATTAGCTCCCACAGCTTTGAGTGGTAAAGATACAGGCTAAAACTTCTCTGCTGTTTGAGCTTTACCTTGGCGCAGTTAAGCAGAGTTTTAGCGATTTTGGCTGATAACTCCCCTAGTAAACTAGTTTTGGCAAGAGCTAGCTTGTAGTAGGGATACAAATTATATAGATTCATTGCTGAACTGTCCCCTTGGCTTGAGGTTTCGACTGCATTTGACCTGATGATTTTTTTCATGAACTAACCTTTAATTAAAAACAATCAAGTTTTTAATTAAGTTTGTTGGCTGCTCAGTCCTAATTATCCAGATTCCCTCCGATGAATTGAGGAAATTTTGCTTAGAGCTTGTTAGTAAGTGAAAGGTAAGAATTTATCTTTTGTCTTCTCCTTTGACTGGTAAGACAAAAGTCTCAGTGTAGCTCTTGGTAGATGTAGTTTTGTCCTCTGAAACTTTATTGACTCCTAATTCAATAAATTTCCTCTGTTAAAACGCCTGTATTTCTTACTACTGCTTAATTAAGCAATTTCCGGCAATTTTTTATATTTTTTCGAGTAGTGGAAAAAATTTATTTATCCTTGGGCTTTAACAATGTCATTCGTATATATACTATTTTTTGTCGTTAATGTCATCTACTAAGTTAGTAGATTTCTAAGTTAAATTTACTGAATGTATTTAAATACGTACTTGCGTATTGTGCAACTTTTAATTTTGTCCTCCTTTGCGAATTCATGAGGGGTCTTACCCCCCACACAATCTCAATTTAAACCCTTTATTATTGTCGAGTCACTAAAAAATACTACCATTAACTATGATGTAAAACAACTTCTCAAAATAGTAAAAGCTAAATAAAAAAACGTTCGCAGCCAGATGATTGAACATATTTTTTTAATAAGTTCAATTAGATAATCATATTTGTTATCCTTATACTTCTTGATTTTCAAGAACTACAGCTTCAGCGTATCTAAATAAACTTGCTGTAAACTGCTTGCGAATATCTCATGATTATCAGCTAGTAACCATAGACAGCCTAGTTTTGAAAAAACTTACTGGTTAACGATAATCTAGATAACTATTTTTAATTATTATCAATTGAATAAACTAATACATATATAACCGATAGTTATACATGTAAGATATTAGAAAATTTAGTAAGAGAGATAAAGCCGATTAACATATAAAACTGTTAAGTTCATTCAGCAGTAGCTTTTATGTGTCTTAATATTAAAAAAAATTATAAAGTTGAGACTAAGGATGTTGCGGCAGTTAGGCTAAATACTAATAAAAACCGCCAATTGACATGAGTTAGTGATGAGTGCCTTGCTCAACAAGAATACCTCGGTCTAGAACAAAGATATAGTCGGCATAGAGTAGTCTGGAGTTCTCAATCCTTCAACTCTTACCATTACTGAAATTTTCCTTCGCTTCCGGAAACACTCGAAAAATAAAATCACCAATCTAGACTCTGATTTCTCAGATTAAAGATAGGCTAAATTTGGCAACACTTCTGCATATATACAATACTATAGCGGTTCTCATTTGGATGTAATCTAGAGCTAACCCCCAGCCCCTTCCCTGCAAGGGAAGGAGAGTAAGATTTAAAGCATCTCTCCTTTTAAGAAAGAGGTTTAGACAGGTAAAAGTGTATTACATCCAAATGAGAACTGTTTTGATAGCTAATCAATGAATAACTAAGTAAATTCCCCAGATTGCCATTGCCCGTAAGTAAGTGCTAGCGCGGAAGGTACCAGTTGCGGTGATAGCTTCAGGGGTGCGAAATTGGAGACCATTGTTATAAATTTGCTGCACTACAGCTTGTGTTAACCTCAAGGCTTCATTCTTCATTCCCATTTGCACAAGAAAAGCCGCTAGCCCAAAGTTTATCCCTGTCCAAACTTCTAGGGGATGAGTAGCTTTAGGGTTTTCTGGTGAACCGTCAGGACGAACACCATTAGCCGCACCAAAGTCTGCATTGCAGAATTTCAAAAAGCACGCTTCATAAACTGTTTTCAGAGCAGAAAGGGCGCGATCGCTCGGTACAATATCTGGTAAGTCTAAGAGTCGGGCGTAGAACTGTCCGCACAACTGATCTGCCATTACCACATCTGAACCACTTTCACTATCAAGTTTGTAATATTGCCCATTCCAGAGTTTTTCTTGGTAAATAGGAAGAGATTGTTGTAACCAAGTTTCATAAGTGGATTTTTGAACCCTTAACTCCTCTGTGTTCTCTGCGCCTCTGCGGTTCGTTAACAAAACATCGCTAATTGCGATCGCAGCCTCTAACGCCGCTAACCACAAACCACCACAATAGGCGCTAACACCCTGCAACCGCCAATCATCAAAGGTTTGATCGGGCGCACCAGAATTTTCAGGAATCCCATCGCCATCAAGGTCAAAAGTTTTCAGGTAGTCGAGAGTTTGAACGATCGCAGGCCAGCAATCTGCCAAGAATTCTACATCGTCAGCACCCGTCAGCAGAAAATCACGGTATACTTGCAAGACAAAATCACTACCTAAATCTTTCCATAAATTGCAGTCTTGATAACTGGTGTAATTGGTTTTCTGCCAAACATGTTCATTCGGTGCGCCTAAATCGTGGGGTGTTGCACCTGCAACTTTGCGAACTGCAATCGGACTTTCAGCTTTGATTGTCATGTAATAGCCGATTATCCGGGGTGTATCATCACCTTGAGGAATCGCCCGTGCAAATGCCCTCATCACCGATTTTTCCAGTTCGGGAAACAGCATCAGCAGTCCAAAAGAGCCGTATAATCGTACATCTAGACTTTCATACCACCGATAATCTAGACACTCCAGCACTGCAAACTGACCGATGGGGTCAAGTTCTGATGCTGCACTCCAGAGAGTACCGCCGCTAGTGAGGTCGTAAAGCTCATTAAATAGAGCCATTTTAAACCAGTTGGGTAAATCTTCCCGGTCGAGAATGGGTTGTTGCCAAATTTTAATTTGCGATCGCCAGGTTTGGTATTCTTGTAGTGCAGTGGATGCGATCGCCCAAGCATTTTTACCACTTTTATCAAAAAAGTCTGTATATCTGCGATAATAGTTGACTCCGGCAGCAAATTCTGTAATGGGCAAATCCCAAGCGAGGACAAAGGGGATTTCCAGAGTTTCGCCTGGTTGGAGAGTGAAACGAAGTGCGATCGCAGTCCCTAACTGTTCACCTTCTGCGACTGGATTTGTATCTATATAATTGGGCAAAGAACCATCTTTGGCAAAACTTTGCCACACCTCCTCACCAGTACTATCAGGATTCCAGCGAGTGTGGTGAAATACTTCCACTTGAGGATGCTTCAGCGTCGCAATACACCAAGTTCCGTCACCTTCTTGCAAAGCATCATTACCAACCCGACCTAAAACACAGCCAAACTGTTCTGTATTTTCAACTATCTGGTTGTAGTTCCCTTCACTTTCGCCCCAGCGCGGTTGGTATTCGTAAACCGGACTTCCATCATCACGCACCCGCACTTCGGGAGATTTCAGAGCGTTTGTAAACCAGCCCACCATATTTTGCCAAGTGAGCATGATGCCCAGAGTAATTGGTGCATCTGTTGGGTTGTGGGCATTCCAGACGAATGTTGCCACAGGGTAGCTAGTTTCTTGATAATTACCTGCCCAAACTGGGGAAAATTGCTCACAAGTCAACTGTGTTTGAAAAATATTTTCATACAAAAACCAGCTACGTGGATATAGCGCGTGATAATTTCCTGTCCCCTCTGGAAGTGTCGGATACCATTGCCAAGCTTTGAGAGTGCCATCATCGGGCGCTTGGGTAGATAAAGCGTAGGCTTGGGAAGATGTGCCATTGGATTCAAATACACTGAATTGACAAGCGGGAACGTTTTTGAAGGTATGTTCACCGCCATCGATGTGCCACAGGTTAAAATCTCCCCGTGAAGAACGACCGATGCAACCTGCACCAAAGCCACCTAGAGGCATACCATGCCAAGGGCCATCATCGATATTACTTGCGTAGCGGACGGTATAAGGTTTGTCCCAGCCTAAGCCGATAGGACGGCTCCAAGTGCAAGAGGGAATTTTCGGAGAAAGTTGATTTGTCATCGCCTAATGTTACAGCGTGCAGTTACGTCAATGAAGACTAGCGCGATGTGTGATTTTTCTCAAGGGGCACAACGATGTAGGGGCACGGCAATGCCGTGCCCCTACGTTAGATAAAAATTTTCAGGTTAATATAAACACAATTTACAAATAACCGTACTTAAAAATTAATGCCTTACGACCCGCGAATACATCACCGTCGTTCTATTCGCCTAAAAGGACATGACTACACTCAACCAGGAGCCTATTCTATTACGCTTTGTACGCAGGGGCGGCAATGTTTATTTGGCAATGTGGTCAAGGGCAAAATGCAATTAAATTATTTAGGTCATATTGCCTTCAACTGCTGGGAGGCAATTCCCGATCATTTTCTGCATATTGAATTAGATACTTTTGTGGTAATGCCTAATCATCTACATGGGATATTAGTGATTATTGACACGTCTGTAGGGGCACGGCAATGCCGTGCCCCTACAACAGAACGGCAATGCCATGCCCCTACAGAACAATTTGGCAAACCCGTGTGCGGTTCTATCTCAACCGTGATTCGCAGCTATAAAAGCGCTGTCAGCAAAAGTATTAATATTATCTGGCAGACCAAGGGGCAATCAATCTGGCAACGCAATTTTTACGAACACATTAGCCGAGATCAAAAACCTTTGGATCGCATCCGACAATATATCCTAGACAATCCTCAGAGGTGGGCAGATGATCCAGAAAATCCACAGCATAATCCTGATGATTGCGAATTCCTATTCGATATACCTTTCTGATTCATTGTAGGGGCACGGCAATGCCGTGCCCCTACCTCGTTAAAGGACGGCATTGCTTGGTAATCTTTATTGGTGTCATGGAAATTTTAATTGTATATGTGGGCACTCTAAAGTTAAGAAGCATACCGGAGACTAATTTTTATGTCCACAGCCCCAATTAGTGCAACACTAGCGCAATCAGAAAGAGATGCTGTGTTGCAAGCGATCGCTACAATTAAAGAAAAGCTACCATTTTTGATTGATTTAACTAACGAGGAACGCAAAGCTTTACCCAAAATGGGAGATAAAAGCCGCGCCTTTGTCAGCAAAGCATTGGAGGTGGCGACACAGAACCCAGAGTTTTTACCGCGATCGTTTGACCTGGATGAAATGCGGAAGGATGTACAATTGTTTGAGGCGTTGTATCCAGTATTGCTCTCTCTGTCACAATTCCATGAATTGGTGGATGACACATTTTTAGCGGTGGGTAGTGAAGCCTATGCAGCCGCATTGCAGGTGTATACTTATGCCAAAGCTAGTGGACAAGGCGCTGGTTTAGAGACAGTAGTTGAGGAAATGGGGCAAAGGTTCGCCCGTAAATCTCGGAAAGTCAAGCCTCAAGCAGCAGCATTGTAGAAAATAGCTCGGCGATCGCACTTCTAAGGTGCAATGCTGAGGCTCAGAACTCGGATGTTAGAGTAAATTGCTCGGCGTTCCGAGTTCTGAACTTGAAGCTTCACCCTCTGAACACGAAATTTCGAGATGAGAACACGAAACTTCGTGCTTTGAACAGCAACATCCGAGATCCAAAGGCGATCGCTCTCCCTTTTAACTCGGAACTTCGTGCTTTGAACAGCAACGTCTAAGATCCAAGAGTGAATCATGGTGAGTTTAGGGCGTAGAGTTATGGTTTTTTCTGCGCCAAGTTATACTTAACCTCAATTTCAAAGTTACTCTCAGCCGAACCCTCAGTTAAAAAGGGAATGCCAGTTTTACCACCCAGCTTGATGCCAAATTTAACTGTTATCTCCTCAGCGTCAGGTAAATTCTTGAATGCACCAACCGCTAACTTGGCATAATCACGAACTTTGTTTTGAAATTCTCTGATATTAACCGTAGGTAAACCATCACGGTATCCCGGTTCCTCTTCTTCTGGAACGTCTGCGGCTGTGTTTGATTCCACATAGATTTCGTACTCTCGATCATCTTCTTTGACAATCAGGCGTTGCACTTGTGACATTAGTAGCCTCAGTTAATGTTTGAGTTGTTACTCTTGTAATATTACGTAAAAACAGATACCTGATTAGACGCTATGCCTCGATATGCCCTGGTGATTGGCATTGCTAAGTATGACAATTTCACAAACCTACCAAAAGCTGTCAACGATGCAGAAAAAATAGCACAGCTGCTGCGTGAACATGGTTGGTTTGATGTTCAGCCGTTACCGGGTAAGCTAATCGAGGGTGAAAATCGCTGGCAAGTCACACCGGATAAAAAGTTAACTGGTAAAGAACTCGGTCAAACACTGAGAACGTTTCTGCTAGAGAAGGCCAAAGGTAGTGAGGCACTGATTTATTTTGCCGGACATGGCTTTGAAGCACTCAACCTCACAGGTGAACCGAAAGGCTTTTTGGCAACTTCGGATTGTAATAAAGTAGATGGACAGAATGCGATCGCCTTTGATGATCTCAACACTTTAATTGCTAAATCTCAACTCAGCAGCTTAGTAGTATTGCTGGATTGCTGCTATGCGGGGTCTTTTCTGGAGAGGAGTTTTATCAAGTCTGGTTTCTCTGTTTTCAACAGCAAACAAGACTACAGCTTAATTACAGCCTCTCGTGCCTTTGAAAGAGCGCGTGAAGATGACGAAGGCGGGATTTTCACCAAAGCAATTCTCAAAGGACTTGCTGAGGATAAAGCTGATGAAGCTACCGGGGAAATTAATGCTAATGACTTAATCGGCTTCATTAAACGAGAACTCACAGGGAGTGGACAAGAAGCAATTTACATGGGGGGAGGAAGATCAATTTCTCTGGTTTGGTATCCGCCTAAAAATCCGGTAGCTGCTGAGGTGGTGAGTGAAGAATGTCCCTATCGGGGCTTAGAAGCTTTTGACAAGCAACACTCAAAATTCTTTTTTGGTCGTCAAAAAGTAGTTAACGATATTCAACAGAAACTCGAGTTGGCGAAGTTTGTCCCGATCGTTGGCGCGTCGGGGAGTGGCAAATCTTCAGTAGTGCGGGCGGGTTTGATTCCACAATTAGATGATAGTGAGTGGCAAGTCTTAGAACCAATTAAACCCGGATTTGAACCTTTAATTAAGTTGCGTGGAGCTTTTCAACAATTTTTTCCAGGGGCTAGAAAAGAGAAGCAACTGAAGGATTTGATTGATAATGAGCAGAATAATTTATCTGCAATTCTCGAAAAGCTTCCTGGTTCGGTAAAACTTTTGCTGGTAGTGGATCAATTTGAGGAAGTATTTACTGGCGGTGCTAGTCAGCAAGAAAAGCAGAGATTTATTGACTTACTGACTCAGGTAGTAGAGATTACCGATTCGCGGTTAGCAGTTGTGATTACCATGCGAGCGGATTTTCTCGAACCCTGTTTGCAATATCCCTCCCTGACTCAGTTAATTCAAACCCAGGCTGTTTTTATGCCACCTTTAACCGGAGTTGATTTAAAGGACAGCATCGCCGAACCAGCCAAACTTCAAGGTCATAGTGTTGAAGAAGGGCTACTACTGAAGATTTTTGAAGATGTGAAACAAGAACCAGGGTTTTTGCCTCTGTTGGAGTTTGCTTTAACTAAACTCTGGGAAAAACGCGATCGCAATCAACATCAACTCACCCTAGAAGAATATGAAAAGTTGGGAGGATTAACAGGGGCGTTGAATCTCCATGCAGAAAATCTGTATACAAGTTTCACCAAACATCAGCAAGATTGGGTGAAGCGGATTTTTTTAAAACTGGTGCGTACTGGCGCACAAGCTAAGGATACTCGACAATGGCAAGCCAAAACTAAATTATTGAGCATTGCTGGCGACAACCCAGATGAGCAGCAAGCCATAAATGATGTTTTAGAAAAGCTAATTCAAGGACGTTTGATAGTACTTGACAGCGAACCCACAGGAGAAGTTTGGGTGGATTTGGCTCATGAAGCTTTGATGGAAGGTTGGGAAAGGTTTGCTAAGTGGCGTAAGGAAGGGCGGGAACTGAGGCGATTGCGTGATCGAATAGAAGATACTTTGCGAATATGGGAGGAGGAACCAAGAAATGAAAATTTAATGATGGGGGGATTACTGGCTAAAGTGCAAGAGAGATGGTCAGAACTTGAATCGGATTTAGACATCGCAGCTAGAGAGTTTTATCAGCACAGTGATGTTCAGGGAAGGCAACGAAAAACAGCAGAAACTTTCTACAAAATATATCTATCCGAAAATTATGTTTAGAATTCCAAATTTCTAGCGATCGCCTCCTTGACTCATCATCCCATCTTCACCAATCCGCAAAGTGAGGAAGCAAAAGCCGCTTGCGAAGTCTGCCGTAAATATGTTTGGAGTAAAGAACGTGGGTAGGGGCACGGCATTGCCGTGCCCTTACAATGGTCTGTACTTATTATCTCCAGCATTTAGGCTCAGAACTCCAGTTTTCACCTTCAGAACTCGGAACTCCGACCTCCGAACTCGGAACTTCGACCTCCGAACTCGGAACTTCGACCTTTGAACTCGGAACTTCGACCTCCGAACTCGGAACTCCGACCTTTGAACTCGGAACTTCGACCTTTGAACTCGGAACTTCGACCTCTGAACTGCAACATCCGAGATCCAAGGCTCAATCATGCTGAGTGAAGGACGATTATTAATAGTCAATCCATAATTAACAGATACATGATTACAATCACTTAGAGGATGTTTGAAAAGTATTTAGCTGTGATTTTAGGCACTTATCGATCCCCCCTAACCCCCCTTAAAAAAGGGGGGAACCGGAGTCAAAGTCCCCCTTCTTTAAGGGGGATTTAGGGGGATCTCAAAGTATTTGAAGGAATTTATAAAGACGGCAAAATCGATAAGTCTCAAAGCCAGGTATAAAGCCTGTTTTACTTCTGAATTCTGACTCTTGAATTCAGAATTCTGTTGTGTAATCTGCAATCTTGAGGTTTTGAACTTCAGTTTTCACCTCTTACCACGGGCTACCAATCATAGTGAACGGTGCCCAGTAAAACGGATGGGAGAGATTACCAACAATGTTCTGTTGTAAGTAGGTTGCCATTTGGGGTTGCAAAGATACGCCTCCATTTATCCCAGTTAATTGATTACCCTCAATTCGCACTTTTCCCTGAATCATTGCTAACTGTGCTTGTTGCAATGCATCTGCTTTAATCGATGCAGTCTTCAACTGGCTGTAAAACTCCGTCATTAGCCCTAGAGTTCCGGCATCTGAGACATACCACAAACTGGCAATGGCTGACTTCACACCCGTCTGTATTGCTAACCCGGCAAAACCTAACTCCGCTTGTTCATCCCCAAAAGCTGATTTACAAGCACTTAAAACGAGTAATTCCACCGGGGGCTTATTCCATCCCAACTGGCGGACTTGATCTAAGCGCAGTTTGGTATTATACAACTGAATATATGACTTGCTGGAGTCTCCAGACACAAAATCTACGTGAGTTGCTAGGTGAATCATCGCAAATGGATTTTGCCGCCTTTGTGCCTTGAGATTTTCTAAGGTAAAGTCTTTATTGAGTAAAAATTTGCCCTTCCATAGTTTCTGGACGATGGTAGAAACTTCTATAGGCACAGCTTCTAAGGGATTTTGGTTTTGGTCTTGAGCAAATTCACTAGCACCCATTGCTAAGACTTGGGAGTTTTTGAGATTAACGTAGCTAGTATCAGTAAGACTGAGACTGGGTAACATTCCTATACTGTATTTTTCAATGAGAAACTGTTTCCCATCGTGGAGTGCAGCTAGGGGGATAGAACGTAAACCTGCGTCCATCACAAAAGCCAGATTTTTAATGCCTTGCTTTTGCAACTCTGCTTCTTGGGGCAAAATTAGCCATTTATATAGTTGTTGTGATGAGATTAAATAGCTGGTAGTGGCAGCTTTGTTAACATCTGAAATTTCATTGTAAAATTTTTGAGCTACTCGCAAAACCTTCGCTCTGGTGACACCAGGAAGCCGCTTACGCATAGGTTTTCCTTCAGCAGTGACAAGGACTAAATCGAGGATGTCTTTATCTTTTGTCGATATATTACTGCTAGGAGTAAACTGTGCATAAATAATTGCTGGTTTGACACCTGTTTTTGCCTGAATTTCAGCAAGGGTGGCGCGTGCATCTGCCAAGGATTTGAGAGAAGTTCCGCTTGATTTTCCGAGATATTGGTCAAACTTGCGCGTAGCTTGTTCGTCTACTTCGGCAAATGCTGTGTCAACTCCAACTGAAAAATTGCTATTACGTACTGGTGGGCTAGGTAGAGGCGGCGTTAAGTCATCGGGCTTCGGATCGTTCTTTAAAGATGATGCGGTAATTATTTGAATATTGCCTTGTGTGTAATTACCAGTATAAAATCTGTTAGGCAAAATAGCATTGCCAGAGTCAGTAGTAATCGCTCCAGCAGTGCCATTGGTGTCAGCGTTACCGACTACAAAAGGTGTAGTGCCATTACCGCCGTGAACGATAGTAACTTCGCCGCTACCAGTTCCACCAGATGTAGAGATGCTAGAATTGATGCCATTGCGATCGCTAAATGTGCCAATAGCTCGGAAAAACCTGTTGGTTATAATATCAACATTACCGCCAGTGCCATTACTTCCACCTTGAGCATTGATAGAAGTAACCTCAATATCATTATCTGGATCTAGCGTTATATTACCGCCATTACCAGTACTAGAACTGGAATTTAGTACTCCAGCTTTAATACTGTCTTTCGCCTCAAAAGTAATTTCTCCACCATTAGTTGTAATATCTTGAGTTACAATCGCTCCCCTAGAGCTTTGGAGGGTGACATTATTATCATTAGTGAGAATATTATTAGTAGTAACTCCTAAAGGTGCAATGAGACTGACTATTCCACCTTTTCCGTTAGTAGCGTCTGAAAATAGCGAATAGGTGAGGATAGAGCCGTTGGTAGAAGTTATATCTATATTTCCACCACTAGTACCACCTTTAGTATTGATATTAAAAGTTGTAATGTTGTTATTTGCATTCAAGCTAACTGCACCACCATTACCAGCCAAACCATTACTGGAATAAGATAATGTCTCTATGTAATCGTTACTGATACTACCATCAGTACTAGTGAAATTTATTGCTCCACCATTACCTGTTGTACTGCCCTCAGTGCCAGAAAATACATACCCTGTAGCAATATCATTTTTAGCATTCAGCGTGATGTTGCCAGCATTACCTACTTTACCCCCATTTGCTGCTGTATCAGATGCTAGGTCAAGTGTATTAATGCCACCATCAGTACTAAAAATGTTTATTGCACCACCATTACCTGCTGAACCAGCGCCATAAGACGAACTACCATAAGAAGAAGTAGTTGCGGACTTTATATTAATATCATTCTTGGCAGTTAAGCTGATTGCACCACCATTACCAGAAGTACCGTTACTATTACTAGAAGAATGGCTGCTGAGGTCGCTGGTGGTGATAGTACCATTTACAGCAACTAGCTTAATTGCACCTCCAGTACCACCTATACTAGAAGCATTTAAACCACCCTTTGATTCTGCGCCATCAGAAACGAGATTACTGATGTCAATATTGCCGTTGGTGCTAGTTAGGGAAACATCTCCACCAGTTGAACCATCAGAGACTATGCCACCAGTAGTAATGTTGCCAAAAGCGTTGAGCGTTATTTTACCACCAGTCCCTCCTGATGAGTCTATTTCGCAGGAACTATAACTTCCACACAGTAAACCGCCAATAGTATTGATTCCACCATTGCTACTGATGATTTGAATTTCGCCACCTTTGTCACCACCAGATGCGATATCAGCTGTAGTAATATTACCAGCAGCTTTGAGGGTAATGTTACCACCGTTATTAGAGCCAAGAGTATTTTGAGTGAAGAAACCCGCCCCACTGAAGATATTGCCGTTGGTACTAGTAAGAAAAATGTTACCACTTTGACCACTTTCGCTACTAGCTACGATCGCATCTTTCCCTGTGCTAATGTCGCCTACAGCATCAATAGTAATATTGCCACTTTTAGTAAGACCAAAGCTAGATACCCTACCAGTAGTAATTTTACCGCCACTGATAATAGAAATATCTCCTGCTGTTGTTACTTCACTTAATTGTTCCCCAGTTCCAAAATCATCTGATAAGTTAATATCTCCACTAGCTTTGAGGGTGATGTTGCCAGAAGCACTACCATAATAAGAATAAGATTGGATAGAATTTGTATTTTCAATA
The DNA here is from genome assembly GCF_002245975.1 of Nostoc sp. 'Peltigera membranacea cyanobiont' 213. NCBI lineage: Bacteria > Bacillati > Cyanobacteriota > Cyanophyceae > Nostocales > Nostocaceae > Nostoc > Nostoc sp. 'Peltigera membranacea cyanobiont' 213. The sequence goes on from NZ_NOLI01000015.1 coordinate 69,421, forward strand.
CCGCCGTTGTTGCTGGTAATATCGATATTTTTGCCGTTGGTTGTGATGCTGTCAGTGGTAATTTTCTGATTTGCTAGGAGATGAATTGAGGCATTATCTGTACCTATAATTGACCCAGTTGCTGTTATTGAACCTGCTCCAGTTGGAGTTTGAATTTTTACGGGGTCGTTGAATGTGGCATTGTTAATTGTAACTGCACCGCCACCATCATTACGTCCGATGGTGATTGAACTGAAGCCATTTTGTAGGGCAGCTAAGTCAGTTGTAGTCAAATTTAAGATATTCGTACCAGTGTCAGTGGAACCGCCAAGGGTAATATTTTGACTAGGCGTGAAGGGTTGAAGTAAAAAATTACCGCTTCCGTTGAAAGAATTTGCGCCTCCCAGGAGATTAATCTCATTAGCAGTCAGGTTGATGTTTCCAGAGCCAGCGAAAACTGAACCTCCACTGGTAAAATTAATGCTGCCATTGTTGCTGCTAATGGTAATGTTACCGCCACCTGTAGTCCCATCAGTGCGAATACTTTGAGTGTTGATATCATCTTGAGCATTAAGATTGACACTGCCACCAAAACCGTTTGGTGAATAGACATCTATTGATGGGAATGGTGCTGCTGCTACGCCGATATTTATTCCACCACCGCTATTTACCAAAATATTACCAGGAGTATTAGCGATCGCATCCAGTTGTCCCCCAACTGTAATATCCCCGCTAGTAGTATTGAGAGTAATATTCCCTCCTTTTGTAGCGGTGGGAGAACCTGCACTAATACTCGTTGCAATATCTATACCATTATTTGCTTGGAGTGTTATATTTCCACTGGTGTTATTGCCATCGCTAACTATCGCATTGGTAAAATTAATATTGCCAGCAGATGTAATGTTGATATCGCCCCCATTACCAGTGCCATTCCCATAAGAGAATAAACCATTACCAGCAAGGTTGCCAGTACTGGAAGTCAAGGTAATATTGCCACCATTGCTGGAACCTAGATTGCTAAAAATATTACCCAGAGATAGACTACTTCCTAGAATAGAGATGTTTTTCCCTGCTGATGTAATCTGGCCTGATGTGACTGAACCGTTACCCGCATTGATGGTTGTAGTACCTACTCCAGTCAAGGTTAGTGGACTGTTAAAGTTGATATTGCCAGTGGTGGTAATGTTACCTGGGACGGTTGTATTTGCGCCAGTAATATTGAGGCTAGCTAGAGGATTTGTACTACCAACGTTATCACCAAAGCTAATATTGCCTGCACCAGCAGCAAGACTCAAATTACCAGCCCCATCTATTGTATTTGCGAAGCTGATGTTAGCATTACCAGAGTTAAGCGCAACATTAGCACCATTGCCAATTAAGACTTTATTCAGGAAGTTGATGGGTTGATTATTGTTAGTGATACCTGCGTTCAGGGTAGTTGTGGGAGTTTTGAGAGTAACTGAAGCGTTATTTGTGCCTGTAATTGCACCGTTAACAAAAATATTACTAAGAGAAGTAATTGTGACAGGGTTGTTGAATGTGACGGGGTTGATTGTAATTGCGCCACTACCATCATTACGTCCGATGGTGATGGAATTGAAGCCATTTTGTAAAACGGCTAGTTCTGATGTAGTGAGGTCTAATGTTCCAGTACCACTATCGCTAGTTCCGCCAAGGATGATATCTTTACCAGGCGTGAAGGGTTGCAGCAGTAAATTACCAGTGCCAATAATTGGATTTCCCAATGATGATGAGTTGGGATTAATCTCATCTGCTGTTAGGGTGAGATTATTGCTGCCAGCATCTAGCTTACCACCAAATGAAATCTTACCTGTTCTGGCATTGAAGATAGTATTACCAGTTAAAGTAATAATGCCACTTAGGTCGATATCCCCGTTAGCGGTGGTGATATTATTGGGAGCGGTAATATTTTTTGACTCAACTATAAAACTATTCAATGGCTGTGTGTTGCCAATATCACCTTTAAGTACAACGTCGCCGACACCTGCACCAGTGGTAAGTTTCAAGCTATGAGAACCATTAACCGTACCATTTAACGCGATCGCATTACCTGAACCTGCGTTGAAAATGGCATCATTGTTAAGAGTCAGTGGACTGGTAATACTGATATTACTATTTGTGGTGATGTTGCCAGAGACGTTTGTGTTAGCAGCACTGGTGATAGTAAGGCTAGTGAGTGGAGTTATCCCACCAATAATACCGCCAAAGTTAATGTTACCTGTCCCAGCAGTTAGGATTAAATCGTTATATCCACTGTTATCTCCATCAACTGTGGTAGCAAAGTTAATATTTCCTGAGCTACTGCTACCAGTGCTAAAAGTGACATCACTGCCAAGGATAACTTTACCATTCAAGTTGATGTCGTTGCCTTTGGTGGTTAAATTGCCAGTAGTGATGCGATTAGGAGCAGTAAGTGCGATCGCTCCGCCAGTTCCATTAGTAGAATTAGCATCTATGGAGCCTGTAATAATATCGTTCGTAGCTCTAAGAGTGACAAAACCACCATTGCCGGAAGTGGAACTAGTTGTCAGATTGCTAATATTAATTGAACCACCAGTGGTTTGAGCATCGATATTACCACTACTGTTAGTTCCCCCTGCATATATTCCCCCGGTGCTAATATTTCCTGCTGCCCGCAGAGTCACTGTCTTACCTGTTGGAGCATCAGGCGCATATACAGCTACTTGACCACTAGTAATTTCGTCTTTAACATAAATTGTGCCATTTTTACTAGTTAAGTTAATTGCCCCACCAGCCCCAGAACTAGATTGAGATGCCACATAATCTGCGATCGTAATATCACCAGCACTCGTGACATTGATATTTCCAGCAGTACCACCACCAGTCTTATTTGAGACACTATTTAACTGGGGGGTAAAACTTTCACCACTAGCAGAAGTAAAATCATTAACTGATACAAAACCATTAGTGCTGGTGATGGAAATATTACCACCATTAGCCCCAGCAAAGCTACGAATTGCACCAGTATTGATGTTACTGCCAGCTGTGAAAGTAACTGTACCACCTGTTCCGCCAATTTGATCTGCTTGAGCGCGAACAAAACCCGCAGTTATAGAGTTAGCGGCATTTAAACTAACATTACCTGCTGTACTCCCAACAGCAACACTATAAGATTTGAGTTCATCTGTAGTTATAGAACCACCTCTGCTGCTAACAGAGATATTGCCACCGTTACCTATTCCTAAAACGTTTATAGGGTAAGGATCTGAGAATGAAGTAATAAATCCTGTTTTAATATCTCCAGAGCCAGATATATTAACGGTTCCACCATTACCTAAATCGGAGTCGGCGGCTATAAAGCCAGTCTGAATAGTACCGCTATTGCTAGTAATTGTAATATTGCCACCATTGCCAGTTGCCGGAACAGCATTTGAACCATTATCTGCTGATGAATAAATATATCCTGTTTTAATATTTCCAAGGGCAGATATATTAACGGTTCCACCATTACTTGACAGAGAACTGGATGATAAATTACCAATGTCAATAGTACCTTTGTTAGCAGTAAAGGTAATGTTGCCACCATTGCCCTTTGGAGCAAACGCATTGATGTATGAAAAATTGCCTAAGTTAGTATTGATGCTGCCGTTATTGCTAATAAAGGTAATATTGCCACTATTAGCAGTAGATATAACATTGGGAACCCCTCCAGCAAAACTTTCTACACAGTAACTGGCTAAAGTGCAATTCAGGGAGATATCCCCGTTTGCTGTCAGAGAAATCGGACTACCGCCATCATTTGAGAAAGAGGCAATGCTACCTGTGACAGAAATTTTACCACCTGCATTAAGTGCGATCGCCCCACCCTTACCCGGATCGGTAAAGGTATTTGTTGCACGGAGGCTTCCTGTAATGATATCCCCTGTAGCAGTTAAGCTAATGGGGCCAGCAGCACCATTTGAGTTATCTGTCTGAACATTCCCCACCTGAATACTCCCAGGTGGCAAACCCAACGCACTTATTGGCGACTGAAAATTAGTTAATAATGACCCTTGAGATGAAGGAAAATTCTCAGGTGTAACTGAAGCCAAACCTGCCCGCAAAATTAAAGCACGGCTGGTAGTCAAGGTTGTAAAATCAGGATCGGAAACCGGAATACTCCCACTCGTATCGGGCGAATTAATTGTAATATCCCCACCCTTAATACTTCCCGTCGCCTCTACCTTCAGCGCTGTACCTGTATAATTCCCAAATTCTACATCGCCATTAGCCCGAATAATTGGGTCATACAAACTAACAAAATTACCCGCGCCTCCGGCTAAATTCTTGATAGAAAACAGTCCACCGCTAAAAAAGTGAGCATCCCCAGAAACATTACCATCGCTAACCAAACTGAGATTTCCACCACTGACAAACGGTGTCTGCGGATGATTTAGCGCCAGGATATCAATGTTTTGATTTCCTTGAATATTCAGATTCCCGCCAGCTTGTGCCGAAAAGGAATTTGCTACACTATCGCGCACCCTTACCGTGTCTTTAGCTAATAGGTTTAAATCTCCTGTTGTCAGCAGTTGACTTTCTGGTAGTGTCAAATTACGTGCAGCTGATAAAGTTGCTGTCCCAGATGTAACGTTTTTGGCTACGACATCCCCAGAATCTACCGCAATTCCAGAACCTGAGAGTTCTACTTGTCCGTTGCTGTTAACTTTCAATTGATTGGCGTTACCCACACCAGCACCTGTTAACAACTGCGGTAGACTTGCAGGAGTTGCAGATGTAGCTGATGGGGGTTGAATTTCTAAACTTAGCAGATGTCCAGGTTGGCTGATGCGTAAGAGGTTTTCACCTGGAACGGCGGCGACGGTGATGTTACCTCCTGGTGCTGATAGCTTTCCAGTACTGATGACAGTGCCACCGATTAAATTTAAGTTGTTGCCAGTAGTGACTGCTAAATTGCCAGAATTAACAATACTCCCTGGTTGAGAGGTTTTGAAAGCAAAGGTATTGGGGGTTCCTACTAAAGTGGCGTAGTTGTTGCTACCAACTGCATTAAAGGAATTTGACCCAAAACCAATACTATTGGCAGTGGTGGCGGTGAAATCAGCAGGTACATTTAAGCTGGCGTTGGCACCAAATACGATACCAGCCGGGTTCATTAAGAAGAGGTTAGAATTCCCGCCAGTAACTTGTAATAGTCCGTTAATTACTGAAGGATCGCCACCAACAACACGCCCTAAAATATTTTGAATATTTGGGTTAGAGAGAAAGTTTGCGATCTGGTTGGAGTCCAGTCCGAATTTTTGGAAGCTGTGAAAGAGATTCGCGCCATCTCTAGAAAGACTACCACCACTGATATCTAACTGGTTGCCGTTGGGGGTGACAAGAGAACCTGTACCGTCAGTAGCTGGTGTAATAGATTGTGCTTTCACGAGAACGATCGCCTGGAAAACAGCAACCAGAGCGATCGCTTGAGTTAGCAAATATAAACCAATTTTTTGAGCTACAGAATTCATCTCAATCCTTGTATAAATAAAACTCCAATTTCAATACAATGTCGCCTATGCAACAACATAAGCGACATCAGTACAAGTATGGAAGTTTTCAAAAAAATGAGATAAAATCTCCGGTATAATACTTATAAAGTTTTCCTACTCAGATACAACAGATACTGTCAACAGCCCTACCTAATCTTGGTTTGAAGTTTTCCACAGGTTCAATAAAGGCGGTTAGAAACCGTGTCTACACAAAACCTTACCCACCGATTTGGGCTACAAACCCTCTTATTGCCTAGACCTCTTGCAAAAGTCCTTAACCCCGCAACCCCGCAAGCGGGGAGGGAAGAAAAAGCGTAGCTGTGGCGGGATGGGGTTCTGTATTTTTTATTTATGCAAGAGGTTTCCTATGTAGCTGCAAATGCTTTAGCCTTGTATAATTACCACGCACGAGAACCGGAGGAACTGGGAGCGGTATTTTGGGTGGGTGCCGATGCAGGTGCAGGTGCAGGTATCGATGCAGGCTGAATAGAGGCTGGGCGGGGTGTACTATTCTCTGAATGTTCCTTTATAACCTCGGTGGTTCCATCATCTTCTTCGCTAATATTCGTACTGGGCGGAACTTTCGAGGTATTGTTGCTACCACCTCTCAAGGCAACAAGGTTACTGAATAATCCCGGTTCTGAGTTATCAAGTTTTACACCTAGTTCTTGGACAGCATTCGGTACTAATTTCAGAAAAGTCTGAATGGGAATACCCAAGTTAAATCCAGTTTTATCGGTAATGCTTTGAGGGCCACTTTCTTGATTTTCTCCAGGTGATGCTGGGCGACTACTGACTTCTTCTCTGTCGCCTTTGCCGTGAATACCTACAAGCCGTCCTGACACATCAAATACGGGGCCGCCACTCATTCCTACTCTGGTAACACTTGTATAAACTATCGCATAACCATTTTCTACGTCTGTTGGTTCTTGTTCGCCCTCAACTGAACTCTCATCTAAGCGACTAGAAACTAAAGAAGAGGTGAACTGAAACACACGTTTTTTGATCGCTGCACCAGGGTTAGGAAATCCAGCAATATAAACACCAGCACCCTCGGTCGTATACTTAGAATCACCAAGAGCAGCTGTTTCATAAGTGCGATCGCTCCGAAAACGCACAATCGCTAAATCGACACCAGGCAATTTCTGAATGTCTTTCTGAGTGGAAATCGCAACTTTTTGGCGTTTTCTACCTCCTTCGGGCAGAGGTGTGACGACGGTATATTCATCATCGTCATATTGCACAACGTGAGTCGCTGTCAGCACCACGTAAACGTTCGTTCCTCCTTCCTTGTATCGCCCGATAATTACACCTGAACCTGGAGAATTAACTGTAGGCTCAATTCGGACTACGGTTGATTTCGCAATATTAGCAACATCAGTCGGTATTAATGCTTGTTTAGCGATCGCTGGACTGGCTAGCACTACCATTGCTACACCAACAATGCAACCTGGTAAGAGATATCGATTTAGCATGGCGCTGATTCCTTAATGACTCTTAACTTCTTTACCAAAACGAACTGGGAGAGGTTTGATTAGTTGCTGGAATTGGAAAACTCGGTGTCCCCTCTGGAGATAAGGGGGAATCGGGAATCTCAGGAACAATGGGAAAGGAAGATTGCACTTGAGAGGGAACGATCGCCCCATTGGCAAATTGGGGAGCAAGTTGTAAAAATGTTTGGATTGGAACAGCCCAACTGGATGCATCAAATTTTTGTCGGACTTGCAAAACCGGGGTGGAACCATCTTTAAAGATATAAGTATTGCCCCAAAGAGGGTACTTATGTTTGCCGTTAATTCCGACAAGTTCACCACGACGATTTAGTAATGGGCCACCACTCATCCCTTTAAAAATGTCGTTGCTGTAACCAACTTGATACCCACCCCGAAAAGCTTGTGGTAATAAATATTCAACTTTACCTGTGGTGAAAACTAAGCCTTGTTGTTCATCGGGATAACCAGTCGCAAAGGTTTCATCACCAATGGCCAGAGATGAATTGGCGATCGCCGCGATCGCATAATCATTAGCACTCCTAAAATTGAGTAAGCCTAAATCATCTTCTGGAAATTGAGTAGATTTAACGGCCTGTGCGGTGTAAATCTTCCCATCGGCTGTTTGGATTTGATAACTCTTACCAATTCTCAGGACGTGGGCGTTAGTTATAACTGTGTAAACTTGACCTTGTTTTTTAATTAAAATTCCTGAACCCCAACCTTGTCCTGCAAGCACTTTGACGGTAATTGCGCGACCGCGATCGCGTAATTGCTTTAATGACAATTGCGCTTTTGCTTGACTCGTTAAACTGGTACTCAAAACACTGGTCTGGGAAGCTACTTCTGAAGAAAATGCTTGTGTTGATAGCGTAAGCGGTAAACTAACAACACAAGCAAGCATACAAAAAATACGAAATTTCATTTTGTACTTAATAAAAATTCTTTAGAATGCGCGACCAGGCTTGCTTGGTGTAGCTGCTGCACCATTACCATTAGATCCAGTAGATCGAGCTTCTCCTCCTGATGCGTTCAGAGGAGCTAATTTTTGTGTCAAGTTAATATAAGTCCGACCTTTTGATTCATACAAAGCGGGGCCTGCACCATCACGCACATCAAAGAGTCTTTGCAAGGTTTCTGCCGCATTCACACCACGCTTGAGGGTGAATAGCAGGTTGCTGGTGTTGCAACTACCTCCAGGAGTGGCTGCACAAACCACAGGCATACCGTTAACTACCCCTGCGGTGATGTAATCTAAAGAACCATTATTGTGAGCTTGTTGAAATCTTGCAGACACTTGCTGACACCGGGTTACGGGGTCATATCCAGAACCAGTAAAATACTCTGAGTACCAGCGAACTACTGACAAACTTGCACCTGTAGCAACGTTGGTAGCTTTTGTTGCAGGTAATGAGTTGCTAGTATCGCAAGAAAACTGAATCGTCCCTGCTGCGTAGCTTGGTGTGTTAAAAACTGCCCCTAGACCACTTAAAAGTGCAACTCCACTCAGAATAGCTAAAGATTGTCTCAACATCAAACTGTCTCCTAACAAATATTGTTTCTATTTCTCGTCCAAGATAGCTTGTAATAAATAAAACTGAGTATAGGAGATTACTTAAGTATACACTTGATAATTTTTCAGCTAAATGATGATTTTCTTTACAAATAAGTAGCAGCTTCTCAGGTCATACATGCAAATATAAAGTGCTAAATATTACTTACTATCGCGATACATCTTTCGGTTAATTGTAGAAAAAGCCTATAAAGTTCAGCCAACACTACATCAGAGTCAATGTCGTGTGTTAACTTGGAAACCTCCTAGTTATCTACGTAGGCAAATTCCAAAGAGAGTAGTAATTATATGCGGTGGTATTTAAAGTTTAGGGTGCAGTGTGTATTTTTAGTTCCTGGTGTGTTACTGGTGGCATCGATCTCGCCAAGTTATGGCGATTTGTCTAATTCATCTGTATTTTTAGAATTACCACAGATATTGGCGCAAGCAGCAAATCCAGAAGGCGATCCAAATCGGCAAAGGTTTCCGCAATCTGCACCAGCCCCAGAACCGCTACCGCCAGAAACTCAAAAACCTGTGCAGCCGATTCCGACCCCAGAACCCTCGTCTGTGCCTGTTGTTGAAAGTATTCAGGTTAAGAAAATTGAGGTGACGGGGAGTACAATTTTGAAATCAGAGCAACTGAATGCTATCACTAGGCCAGTTGAAGGCCGTTCGGTTAGCTTGGAAGAACTGAGAAAAGTTGCCGATGATATTACCCAAATCTACCTTGAACGTGGCTACATCACCTCAAGAGCAATTTTGGTAGACCAAGCAATTACTGGTGGTGTAGTCCAAATTCGGGTAATTGAAGGTGGTCTAGAAAAAATTGAAATCCAAGGAACAAAACGCCTTAATCCTGATTATGTGCGATCGCGCGTCTCCCTTGGTGCTAGCAGACCTCTTTCCACAGCTAATTTAGAAGACCAGTTAAGATTGTTACGATCCGATCCCCTGTTATCCAATGTAGAAGCCAGCCTACGCACTGGTAGCGGGGTTGGTCAAAGTATTTTGGTAGTCAGAGTTACTGAAGCTGATGCCTTTGATGGGACAGTCAGCATTGATAATTATTCTCCACCTAGTGTTGGTTCTGAAAGATTGGGCGTTACTGGTAGTTATCGAAACCTCACTGGTATGGGTGATGAACTTGCAGCCGCTTATTACCGCACAACTGAGGGAGGCTCAAATATTTATGATTTTAGCTACCGATTACCTCTGAATGCGATGAATGGTACTTTACAACTACGCACCACCATTAGCAACAACGAAGTTATCCAAGAACCTTTTAAGAGCTTTGATATTCGGGGAGAATCTCAGTTATATGAAATAAGTTATCGCCAGCCTTTGGTGCGATCGCCCCGTGAAGAATTCGCTTTATCATTTGGCTTTACCGTCCAAAATGGTCAAACATTTACCTTTGCAGGCGCAACACCCTTTGGCTTTGGCCCCGACAAAGATGGTAACAGCCGCACCCGTGTAATTAAGTTTGGTCAAGATTATGTCCTCCGAGATGTAACAGGTGCATGGGCATTGCGATCGCTATTTAGTTTGGGTCTTGGTACCTTTGATGCCACCATCAATCCTGACCCTGTTCCCGATGGTCGCTTTTTTAGTTGGTTGGCACAAGTCCAACGGGTGCAACGGTTGAATGATATTAATCTTTTAATTGCCCAAGCCGAGGTACAACTAACACCCAATGGTTTATTACCCTCTCAGCAATTTGTGATTGGTGGCGGTCAATCGTTGCGCGGTTATCGGCAAAACGCTCGTGCTGGCGATAATGGGGTACGATTCTCGCTAGAAAACCGCCTCACACTCGAAAAAGACGAATCTGGAAACTCTATGCTGCAAATTGCTCCATTTTTCGATGCGGGAGTTGTCTGGAATGTGAATAATAACCCCAACCAACTACAAACACAGACATTTTTAGCAGGTGTGGGACTGGGGATTTTATGGCAACCTATACCAAGTCTTAATATGCGGCTAGACTATGGTCTTCCCCTAATCGATCTGGACGACCGAGGTGAAAATGCTCAGGATGATGGCTTTTATTTTAGTTTAGGATATAAACTTTAAGACGTTGCTGAATTCAGCGATAGTGGAAAGTATCTAATTAATTGCGGGAGTAGCGATCGCAGCAACAGCAGTAATTCACAATCATATTGATGTAACATTTAACGTTCGAGAATTTCAAAGAGTACCCAGCTTGCAAATAGAGAATTGGCGTTCTTTTTAAATTACATATCTAATGTATCGGAAATGGGGCTTTAGACTATTAATTGTATTCTTCGGGCTGTGGCTACTGTTGGATCTGGGTTCCCACTTGGGTGCAGATATATTTTGGTTTCAGGAAGTCGGCTACCTCCAAGTTTTTCTTTTGAGGGTGTTGACTCGCGGTATTTTGTGGGTAGTCGTAGCTGGGGTAACTGCTGCCTATTTACTATTAAATCTGGCTTTAGCACAACGACTAAAATATTCGCCGTCTCTGAAGATTGAAGAAGTCAGGCGTGAGGAAGCAGAACTCACCAGTGAATTAACAAATTTTCTCAGCCCTAGTTATCCAAGACGCAACGAAACCCGGAGACTTCCGCCGCAACGCTTTAAAAAACTGAGATTGCGGGGGTTATTACCTCTAACTCTAGTACTGAGTTTGTTAATCGGGTTGATGCTGGTTCACTATGGTCAAATTGCTCTTTTCTACTGGCATTCTCCAGTCGATCGAGGTATTTTAGCCATTCCTGCCCTATTCCGACCAGAGACAATCTGGCAACTATTAAAGCAGATTGTCTCTCAAGTCTGGTATCTCAGTTTAATTGGGGGAGTAGCGATCGCAATCTTAATCTATCCCCAATTTTTACTCACTGCGATCGCAATTCTCTTCAGTCCGATTTTTGCATTCATCCTATTCCAACACTGGCCAAAGGTGCTGCAATATTTCCACCCTACCTCTTTCAACAGCACTGACCCTTTATTTGGTCGAGATATCAGCTTTTACATATTTTCTTTACCCGTTTGGGAACTGCTAGAACTCTGGCTGATGGGATTATGTTTGTATGGTTTTGTCGCCGTTACTCTCATTTATCTTTTGTCAGCAGACAGTTTGAGTCAGGGAATTTTCCCTGGTTTTTCGTCGCAGCAGCAGCGTCATTTATTCGGTATGGGTGGCTTGTTGATGTTGGTAGTGGCTTTGAGTTATTGGCAAAGTCGCTATGAACTCGTGTATTCTAGCCGTGGTGTAAGTTATGGTGCTAGCTATACAGATGTGACAGCCCAGTTGCCAGCTTATACTTTCTTGGGCGTTGTGGCTGTGGCGATCGCATTTTACCTACTTTGGCGAACGTTTTTCTGGAAACCTAAATCTCAGTATCGCCCCTTGGGATTTTACGGTTTGGGGATTTATCTACTACTAGTTGTAGCAGCTGACGTTGTTCTACCTACTCTGGTGCAATATTTAATTGTCCAACCGAATGAGTTGCAACGAGAGCAACCCTACATTCAGCGTACTATCGCCTTGACTCGCCAAGCATTCGATTTAGAAGCGATCGATGCCAAAGGTTTTAACCCTCAAGGAACACTGACTGAAGCTGATATTCAAAAAAATGACTTGACAATTCGGAATATTCGCCTTTGGGATCAGCGACCACTATTAGAAACTAACCGTCAGCTGCAACAAATTCGACCGTATTATCGGTTTCCCGATGCCGATATCGATCGATATACTCTGAAAACAGATGTAACTTCACGCCAACCATCAGAACCTAAGCAGGAAGCAATTGAACCAACAGAACGGCAACAAGTACTGATTGCGGCGCGAGAATTAGACTACAATGCTGTACCCCAGGAAGCTCAAACATGGGTTAACCGCCATTTAATTTATACCCACGGTTTCGGGTTTACTGTTAGCCCAGTTAATACAGTTGGCCCCGGTGGACTACCAGAATATTTTGTCAAAGATATTAGTGATGATAGTAGCGCTCTCAAAACTTCCAGTAAAGCTATTCGTGAAAGCATTCCTATTGGGCAACCCCGAATTTATTACGGTGAAATAGCCAATACTTATGTAATGACTGGCACAAGAGTTAGAGAGTTAGACTACCCCAGTGGTAGTGACAATGTTTACAACTCTTACGATGGTCTGGGTGGCGTTGAAATCGGTTCAGCATGGCGACGCTGGTTATTTGCCATGCATTTGAAAGATTGGCAGATGGCGCTGACGCAAGACTTTTTACCAGAGACAAAATTGCTACTGCGGCGAAATGTCAAGCAAAGAATTCAAGCGATCGCCCCTTTTTTGAAATTTGATAGCGATCCCTATTTAGTAGCTGCTGTTGCTAATCAAGATTTCCCCAGTAATCCCAGTTATCTGTACTGGATTATTGATGCCTACACAACGAGCGATCGCTATCCTTACTCAGATACTGGTAACGATGGGATTAACTACATTCGCAATTCTGTCAAAGTAGTGGTTGATGCCTACAACGGCAGTGTTAATTTCTATATTGCCGATTCCAGCGATCCGATAATTGCCACTTGGTCAAGAATATTTCCCCAAATGTTTAAACCGCTCAGTACAATGCCTGTTAATCTCCGCAGTCATACCCGCTATCCTGTGGACTTTTTCAAAATTCAATCTGAGCGGTTGATGACCTACCACATGACCGATCCCCAGGTATTTTACAATCGGGAAGACCAGTGGCAGATTCCTAATGAAATCTATGGCAGTGAACCCCGTCCTGTAGAGCCGTACTATTTGATTACTAGTCTACCCACTGCACCGGTTGTTGGCGCAGCCTCTGGTAGAGAAGAGTTTATTTTGCTTCTCCCCTATACTCCCAGACAACGGACTAATTTAATCGCTTGGTTAGCGGCGCGATCGGATGGTGTTAATTACGGTAAGTTATTGTTATATACTTTTCCTAAAGAAAGACTGGTCTATGGGCCGGAGCAAATCGAAGCACGGATTAACCAAGATCCAGTAATCTCTCAGCAAATTTCCCTCTGGAATCGCCAGGGATCGAAAGCCATTCAAGGCAATCTATTAGTAATTCCTATTGAGCAATCGCTGCTGTATGTCGAGCCAATCTATTTAGAAGCTGCACAAAATAGCTTACCAACCTTGGTGCGGGTAGTAGTGGCTTACGAAAATCGAATTGTCATGGCCCAAACTTTAGAGCAAGCATTGCGGGCAATTTTTAAACCAGAAGTTGCACCAGCCCCTGCAATTATCCGTCCTTTTGAAGAAGTTGCCCCACCAGGTTAAGGGATTATAAAAAACATAGTTGGTGACAGGGAGCGATTGCCATTAACAAAAATTATTACAACAGACATAGTTTAATAGTCCAACATAATGTAATAGACACTAAAAGTTAATGAACATGCTACAAAGTAACCAACTAGAGATCCGCCACATTAGTCCGAAAGTGAGGCAGTTGATTAAAATGTACGCCGATGTTAATAACTGTACGCAGTCTGAGATGCTGGAACGGATTATTTTGGAGTGGAACGCCCAACAAAGCGAGAGCGAAAGACCGCCAGGAGACGAAGATGAATAGCTTTTTGCTACAATCTTTAGTCTAATTGTAACGAAAGTCTTTTATTAATTTGGTTCTCTAGCTCAAGAAGAATTTTTCAGAGATTGGGTCTTTTTTGAGGGATTGAATAAAATCCCTCAAAGTCATCATACTGCCCGTTAAGGTGAACTTAGGAGTACCATTTTGAGCAACGATTCTTATTTCACCATCTTGGATCTGAATCTTATTTTTAATGCTATCCCATAGACTATCGAAGCTCTCATCATCTTTGCAACCATCTGCTTCAAGGAATCTTTGGTGTACTTCTGTTTTTAATGCTAGTGCTTCTGCTGCTTGAGTCCGCGCCTCAAAGTGCTTAACTACATCTTCATAAGCACTTTCCCTGAGAGTTTTGTTCTCAGCCTGAACCTGCTCTAACTGAGTTTTTATAGCTTGCAGTTGGGATGCTAAAGCGGCTGATTTATGGTATTCAAGTTTTAAGGCTTGCTTTGCATTGGCTAACAAAGTTTTATAATCTAGCTGATCTCGATCTTGATTTTTTTCGGATTGCATTTTTATCTCTCGATCAACAGATTTGAGGTGAGAAGCTCTCGTCAGTTATATGATAAAAACTGGCGAGAGCTTAGTAAATATTATGTGAGTTATCTAAGTATTAGTTATTTCACCAATAATGGTGATTCAGAGGTAGGATTCTCCTGGATGCTACTCAAACAAGAACTAATATGCAAGCGGATAGCTCGCTCATAAACACTAGTCTGTTGTGTGCGTACACCTACAGCCTGATATATTAAGTTAATGTCTGGAAATTCAGACCAATACATCAAAAAAATGTCTTTAGCTGGAGTAATAATTTCATAATTATTCTCTTGTCTTTTCTTTCTAAGCTTACAATTATTTAGCTGTAATTTTTGTCTGAATAGTTTTTCAAATTCTGGAATTAAATCTGAAGTAGTTTTCATGTGTTATACACGTTAAAACGTGTTAATTATGCAAAGACTATCTGGTGATATTACTAAGTATGACACTTCAGATACCTCTTACAATATAGTGTATCAGTTATCGAGTCTTTGAGAATTTGAGGTTAATTTTCTCTTTTTACGATTAGGGAAGAAGGGACTAGGGATTGGGGACTGGGGAAATAGTTAGCAGAGACACCTTAATAATCGCACTGCGAAATTATCTTTGGGGTAGAGTCTTATAGGGCATTAAGCACCTACAGGCTACAGCCTGGCCCTTCAAGACCCTCTGGAAAACAGATTAATTCTAAGTAATCTGGATTTTCCACGAACTTTTTAGCGGCCAGTAATCCGGCAATACTCCAAGTTTGATTGATTCTAGCCTCTTTGCCAATTAAACGACCATTGTTGCCATCGTAGTATTCCGGGAATCTGTCCTTAAATAAACGCTTTTCGGCGATCGCGATCGCCACTTGAGCAAGTTCTGTTCGTCCGGTTTTTAATGCCGCAGCCGCAAATAACCACAGTAAAACTGGCCAGTTACCACCGTTGTGATAAGACCAAGCGCTGTTCTTAGAGTCACATCCTGTAACAATTCTCCACTCTAAACCATCCATTGCCGGAAAGCAAATTTTAACAGGCATATAGCCGATCAAGTCTTGCCAGCGTTGGGCAAATAAATTCATGATGCTTTCAGATTCTGTATCGCTGGCTAAGGAAGCTAAGATTGCCATTAGATTTCCCAGAGCAAAAAAGCGAAAATCCATCCGTCCCGGCCCTAGATTTCCCGCTAAATATCCTCCAGTTTCGGGCAACCACTCGGTTAACCAAGTGGGGATTGATTCTGAGTGGATATTGAATTTATTAACAATTTCTTTACCAAATTCGTTACCCTTATAACGATAGATTTCTCCCAATCGCTTTAGGTCTAGCCAATAATAGTTGCGGATATGATATTTCAAAGATCCCAATCGCCTATTGACTTTGCCGAGGTAAATATCGCCATCTCCATCTGATAAAAGCAATTCACAAGCTGCCCTCAGAGAAGCGTAGAACAAAGCTTGAATTTCTAGAGGATGTTCGTAGACTCCCATCCGACGGTCAATCATAAACGCGCCATCGGGAACTAACATGGTTGGGTACATGGAAAACCGATGTACTAGGCAAAGATCCAAAATTAGTTTGATTCCGGCTTGAAAATCTGGCTGACGCGCCAAGGACAAATCGCCGGTAGCCTTTTCATAAGCCCGTAGCAAGAGAATCCACCACATACAAGAATCAATTGGGGGAACACGAGCGATCGCCTGCTCACCAAAATCAGCGACCAAAAATTCCTCATTCCCATTAGAATGTACTTTGAAACTTGCAGGCATCAAACCCGCTCCTGCTTCAAAGCAATCCATTTGCTTTTCATGACTTTGTAATTTCAGTGTTTCTACTAAGAAGTTACGGACAATCTCTGCCTTTCCGTACATTAGAAACACCAAGGCAGAAGGCACAAAATCGCGGAGAAAGCACTGGTCATAATTGAGTGCATCTACCTCTGGATCGTGGGCAGCTACAGTCCCAATGGGTTTTCCCTGGTAATAGATTATGGACTTTTCCAAAAATTCCCAGGCTTCTGCTTCCAGTTGACTGTTCGGATCGATCGCGCTATTCATGGGCGTTTAATTCCACTACATAATATGTATCGGCTTAATTGTGGAAAGTACGCCAGCCTTATATCAAGCTGACCGGGTTTTCTAAAAGTCAGCATACAGAATTCATCTCAACAATGTCTGATTTTTGGGAGACATCTGCCTGAAGCAGTAGCGACTTCACACCCCAAATTTGATATTTCCGCAGGCTTTTTGCAATGCCATTTCTTCTCTATCTATCGCAGATTCAGGGTTTTTGCGGTAATTTATGGCGATATTGCACCCTTGTTGAGCGAGTCTGATAGCGATCGCCTGACTTAAAGCGTTCTTTCCCTATAACCCTATCATATTTCCTCCCTAAGCTGCTTTTGCTTGAATTTTAACTCAGTCAAACAATTTGGGATTTTAGATTATTCTTTTCAATATATCTAGTGGGACTTGTTAAATAATGAGAGCTAATTTGGTATTGACTGCTATAGAGATTAATACTTGATAGACATGATTTATAGTGCCTTTAAAAGTGTTATTGTAAGTAAAAAAATAGTTACTTCTTATCTACAGTATTAAAGTAAAATATTAGTGCAGATATCAAACTTATAAGCCTTGTTATAGAGGCAATCCAGGAATTGCCTCTGTCGAGATTGGTACAACCAACCATTGGTGTCAACTTAAGCCCCAGCGAATATAATTCGCGGCTACACAGGCAAAGTCTGCCTACGCGGACTAACACGAAATTAAGGCTTTAACCCACAGAGGTGGATTTTCTTTGTGTAGACGCGGTTTCTTAACCGCCCATTTCGTGTTAAGTTAACACCAATGACACCCAACCTACCGCTACAAAAAATTATTTCCTAGCAATGATCCACACTGCATGAATAATTCCAGGAATGTAACCGAAAAGTGTCAAAACAATATTAATCCAAAAGTCTGTACCAAAGCCTACTTGTAAAAAGACTCCCAAAGGCGGTACGAAAATGGCACACAGAATCCGAACTAAATCCATTTAAACCTCCTATTAATCTCAACTAAAATAGCTTGTTGAGGAAGTTATTCACCACTGTTCAAGCATATTTGTACTTTTCAAAGATAACATTCTCTCTGTCAATCGAGGTCATGCTTAAGATGCGGTAAACCGCACTCAAGATTAGCCACCGCTAATTTTGGCTTTATAACCTAGCTTGGTCAAAATCTCAACAATTTTCTGCTTGTGTTCGCCCTGAATTTCAATTTCGTTATCTTTAAGTGTTCCACCTGTCCCACACTGGGTTTTCAACTGCTTCACCAAATCTGCCAAAGTTTCCGGTTTAGCTTGAAAACCGCTAATCACTGTGACAGTTTTGCCTTTGCGTCCTTTGCGAGAAGCTTGTACTTTCAGATTTTGTTGTTGAGGAGGTAGTTCTGGAATTGGTCTTTCTGTAGCGGCAGAATTGTCATTGCCAAATTCGCGGTAAACAAAGCTTTTGTCAGAAGATTTAGAATTGGAAGAAGACATAATAATGTTTGTTAAGAAAAATTTCAAAGGGAGTGGAAACTTCTACGCAACCATTCTGCTGGAATATCAATTTCTAGGCTAACATCACAGATCCATTGCGAGCAGTTGGGAAT
>NZ_NOLI01000150.1:0-19145 GCF_002245975.1 Nostoc sp. 'Peltigera membranacea cyanobiont' 213
AGCCCGATATTTTCTCCCAAACTTTTAACCAACAATTTTAGGGATATAATTTTCATGTGTTGCTTCCCACAACCCAATGGAATTAAACTGGTTAGCAGGTTTACCAAAGCGATGGCTGCTGATTTTTGGGAATTTTAAAATAGCGTTGCAATTTTGGGGAAAGCGAACTTCTAGTCATCACCAGCCATAACACAGCCAAAGCAATAGATGTGGAATGAAAAGCGCACAATATTATGTTGAGTTATTCAAATATGTAATATCTATAATCAGAGGTAGCTAAACTCACCCACATTTGTGAAATGCTGTAATCAGTGCGATATGTAAGGAGAGGATCTCCATGACATCAAAAGGCAAGAAAAAGACCTCACGGCGTGGTTTTCTCCAAGGGGCGGCTATTAGTACAGCTGCTTTAAGTGCAGCAGAGTTACTAAAAAAAGAAGTGGCAGATGCTGCAAGTCCTGGACAGGATCAGGCAATCCCTCTTCCAAGTACTGAATTTGATTTTATTCAGAAATCGGCTGCCCTAGAGCCAGACAAGATTGTAAATAGTGCTTGTCAATTCTGCAATTCTCTGTGCCGATTGAAAGTTCATCTCAAAGACGGACGCATCATAGATGTGTTAGGTGAACCAAATGACCCAGTGCAGGCTGGTGGCTTTTGTATTAAGGGGCCAATGATGACCCAGCTAGTTTACAATCGTTTTCGCTTGAAAAGCCCAATGAAGCGGGTTGGTGGAAACAAAGGTGAAGCTGATTCTAAATTTGAGCCAATTTCTTGGGATGAAGCACTTTTAATTATAGCTAGCAAGTTTTTGGCACTCAGGGATGCAGGCCAAGCCAGAGCGATCGCGAATAAAACCTCTGGCAGACTCCCACGGGGAACAGGTTCTCTGGTCGGGCGCTACTTCAGTCTGCTAGGCAGTCCTAATAATACCGATGTTGGGCCTGTATGCAACGATGCAGGTGGCAATGCTTTAGCTTGGACATTTGGCTTGGGTAATTTTACAAACGGTTACGGAATTGATGATGCGACTAAAAAAGAAGACTTGGGAAGTGCCAAATTCTTTCTATTTTTAGGTACGAATCAAGCGGAAACGCATCCTGTAACCTTTGCCTATCTTCTTAGAAGTCGTGTTCAGACTAAAGCCAAATTAGTCGTCATTGACCCGCGCTTGACTCCCACAGGAGCGCAAGCTGACGAGTGGATTGCACCAAAACCACATACAGACTTGGCTTTGGTTTTGGCAATGCTCTATCACATCGTGACTAACAACTTATACGATACTGGCTTTGTAAAACGATGGGTATTAGGTTTTGACGAACTGAAAAATCACCTAAAAAGCTTCAGCTACACACCAGAGTGGGCAGCCAAAGTGACGGATGTTCCAGCATCAAAAATTAGGTCGATAGCTGAGGCTTATGCTAAAACTAAGCCTGCTGCTATTTTCTGCAACGCTGGGATTTCTCATCAATTAGGGGCTTTTGACACTTACCGTTGTTTGACATTCCTAGCCGCAATTACAGGTAATATTGGTATTCCTGGTGGTGGTTGCAATTTCATGCACAATACCTGGCCAGGGGAATTGAATTTGCCAGCGATTATTGGTAAAACACCTAGCAAAGATATTGCGCTACCAGTTGGGCCAGATTATTTTGCAGAATCGATCATTTCAGGTGAACCTTATCAACTCAAAGCGATCGTTACTCAGGGGAATCCTCTGTTGGCTTGTTCAGACACAATTAAAGTACAACAGGCTTACCGTCAATTAGAATTTTATGTTTACACTGGATTGTTTATGGAAGAATCAGCCTACTATGCTGATATTATTTTGCCCGTAACCAGTGGTTTTGAAATGGAAACCGTTTATATGCGGCGGGATGATCGAGCAATCCGTTGGCAAGAACAAGTGGTTACTCCGGTAGGTGAGTCGAAACCAGATTGGCATATTTGGATTGATTTAGCACACGCTACAGCTAAGTTAGACAAACGCAATCCGCCTGAATACTGGAGGGACAACTTTCCTGATTCTTGGAAAGACTATCGTCATCTGTGGGCAACTTTTCTAAGGAATACTCCAGGAATGGGAGGTATGACCCAACAGAGACTATCTCAAAGAACAGAACCCTTGCGTTGGCCTTGTCCAACAGTAGATCATCCTGGTGTCAGCACACTTTACCTAGATCATGCATCTTGGTATGAAGCCGCATCAGCTCTTAACCCTGATAATATTGGTAAGCGATTCCTAACTCCCAGTGGGAAAGTAGAAATTTATACTCCACAATTGCAAAGTCGGCTAGCTGAGGCTGGACACTCTGCTCTACCAAGCTTCTATACCCATCCAGAGGTAACAGGTAAGCATCCTACCATTGAATACACATCTGAGTTGGTAAAAAATCCTGTGAATCCACAGGCACAGACTCAAAACGTCAAAATCGGAAAAATCTCTTCTGGGAAAGTACACAAGCAGTACCCACTGATGGGAATAACTGGTAGATCGAGTGTAGTTCATTTCCACTCTGTAACTCACTGGACTTATACAGGCAAGCAAATGAATGGTGTTCGCTTAGTACAAATCCATCCAGAGGCAGCAAAAAAAGCAGGGATTAAAAATGGTGATGAAATCATAGTTGAAAGCCCCAGAGGAGCAATCACTGGCACTGCATTGATTTGGTCAGGAATTCGAGAAGATACTATTTTTGTCCCTGGCTGGTTCGGGCCTGGGCAGAAAATGGCAGAAGAGTTTGGAACTCCCTACTATGAGTCAGTTAATATCTTGATAGATAAACAATATTATGACAATCTTTCAGGACAGCAGGCATTTAAATGTTTTGCCTGCCGAGTCAAAAAAGCATAAGGATTATTTGTTCCAAGTGATAGCGTAGCGTAAAGCCAACTTTTAGAGCGAGTATTCGTTCGCTTTTAGCGTCTCGTAGAGAGCGTCTGCCTACGCCTACAGTTTAGAAATGCAACTTTGACTCAAATAATTTTTTGTCAGATGCAATACTGCTATAAGCAAACATAAATGTTAAAAGCTATTTAATCCAACATCTCTAATCTACTCTGCTCTATTATTCTTATAAAATTAAAGAAAATTCTTTGGTTGTGACGTTTCTCCAACTAACTTATTTCAATCAAGTATGTGTCTCAATGATGTCGTGATTGCTCGTGCTAGCCTCAGCGATGTTACTGGAATTATCAAGTTGGCACAAGCCAATGACGCAGAACATGGTGGTATGTTGTTAGGTCATTTTGAACCAGAGGCAGTGATGATGACCATATCTAAAATGCCGAGCGTTGTAGCCCGCAAAGATGGGCAAGTTGTAGGATTCTTACTCAGTTGGTCAAAAGCAACTGCTAATTTACCAATAGTAAAGGTGATGTTACAAGCCTACGCTGGTACAAAAGATGCTTACTTATATGGCCCCATCTGTGTTGATGAAACTATGCGTGGGCAAGGTATTGCTGCGAAAATGTTCGCTAAATTGAAAGATTTTTTACCAGAGCGAGAAGGGATACTGTTCATCAAGGCAAATAACAAAGCATCACTTCAGGCACATCAAAAGATGGGTATGTGCAAGATGGCAGAGTTTATCTATCAAGGCACTGAATTTTTGGTATTTGCGTATAATAGCTAACTACTTGATGGGTTTGGGTCATTCGAGCGACGCGTAGCTTGCTGCCGTAGGCATCACTACTAGCGCTCAGGGCGTAATCCCAAAACCAATAAGCCAATGACTATTCCAGCTACTAGAGTTCCTGGATTTTGTGCTTGTTGCAGTTCAAAGAAAAAGTAGCACCATAGACGAATTACTTTACCACTAGCAATCCAATCACTGCAAAACCGTAGCCCTTGATGTTCTCAAGACAGCATGGGCAACGGCAAGGGGAATGTGAGTGTTGAATTGCAGATGTAAAAAAGCGCGATGGCGTAACCGCCCGCCGTAGGCGATCGCTGCACAAACACCTGCCTTCTTAATGCTCGTTATCGGAGGTTTTCTGTCTCTTGAAAAGCTGTAGGTAGGGCAACGTGCTTCACTGGCAAAAGAATGCGATTGCCCCGATCAAAGCCGCAACCAATGGGCTGCCCCATTGAACCTCCCAACAGTTGCAACCGAATGAATTAAGCGCTTTACCGTTTTTGATAAATCGAATCACGCCCAGCTTTTGCTGCTGCTTCAGCACTATAGTAAATCGGATAGTCGCCAACCACCGCTCCATCGGGGCTAATAATCCGAAACTGCCAACATTTTCCCGGAGTGTAGAACACGACTAAAACACGAGATTGAATACAGACAACTGAATGAATCTTGATGGTAGTCATTTGAATGTGCAGTCGCGTTTGCTGAACATTAATAAATTAGCCATTCTCATAATGAGAATAAGTATAAATACGTTTTAAGTAAAACTAACAGATCAAGCCTAGTTATAGACCTTCTAGAAGTTTTTTTACATTAGCACTTTTTGCAAGTAACTTAAGTATGGATAACAGTCTATCTTAAGTTAGTTTTTGAATGCATGTACTTATTGTTTTAACCGTATATTTTGCAGAAAGTGTAACCTGATTTAACCCTTGCTCTATAAGGGTTTTATAGACATGGGGTAGGCTAAACTGTAACCTGGTCAGTCAGTTCTTATTTATACCTATCTGCGCTTATTAGATCAAGTCTGGACTGGTGAAAATATGCGTGTGTCTGAATTAATCGCTCTTCTAGAACAGGATACTGAAGAAACCGACAAGTAATAGACAGAACAAGTCTTGATTAATACGATATTCGGGTATTGGCAACTCTTCTATAATGATTTATTTATTGCTACCACATCTATCTACTCGACCCCTAACAGCATATAACGGTATTATTCAAGAGTGCGAAATTGATTTATGAGTTCAGGAAAATTGAATTAAAGCTAATCTTTTATTATCCTGCAATAAAGGGATTGTGATTGCTCTTAAGCAGCTGCTTTGGTTTGTTTGTATTTAATTTAAGTTTTGGAGCGATTTTATGCAGCAGCAAGAAACAATAGAAAGTTACACGATTGCAATCAAGAATTACAACACAGCGCTTAGGTTCGCTCCCAATGACTTCAAAACTCTTAAACTTTTAGGCTTTGCACTCGAAAAGCTATCTGAGTTACAGTTTAGCCAAAATCAATCAGCCCAGGCGCTTGAAAGTTTAAAGCAAGCAGTTGCCACGTATGAAAGATTATTTTCCTTAAATCCTAACGATGCGATTGGTTTAGGATATTACGGGATGGTAGTAGAAAGATTAGCTGAACTTCTATCAAAGCAAGACTATGTGAAAGAAGCATTTTTAACTTACCAGCAATCGCTTAGTATCTATGATACTGCAATCAAACTTGCTCCGAATGACTATGGTAATTATGCGCTCAAAGCTAGTGTATTTACATCAATAGCTGATTTCCAGTTGGGTTTATTGCAATATACACAGGCTCTTGAGAGCTATCAGCAAGCGATCGCTTTTTACGATATCTCACTTCAATTAAAATATATTGGGGCTAACGAGTTCGATAAAGCTCGGATTATACAAAAATTGGCCCAGTGTTTGGATCAATTATTATGTTACGAAGAAGCATTCTTGTGCTACCAAACTATACTGGAGATATTTAACCGTCTGTTACCTGCAAATGATAAATATATTAAGTCTGTAGAACAACAGATGCAAAAACTGTCGGCGCAATTAACCTAAGAAGTTGCTACTTTCTCATCGAAAATACCTATTTAGACCACTCAAATAAAAAAATAAAATAAGCACCAATATACTATAAAATAATTCACGCATTCTAGCGAGTGCAATGTTGGTAATCTGACTGCACTTATCTATTAAAACTTTTACAAGCTCTTGGGCAACATTAATAACTGACTGCCCATAATCGATTACTGGAGAGCAAATCGAATAAAGAACCTTGAGTGAAAAGTTGCTGTACCATTGCATCACTCACAATACTATTTTTTCACTTTTGCTATGGCGAAGCCTTTCTCTTATTAATAAATGAGGCAAGTAATTGCCTCATTTGAGCTTTTAAACTTCAGACATTTATTCTTCGGTGATCAGCCGAGGCTTAAAAAGCGAATTAAGCAGTTGTATGTGGTCTACCTGGCTTGCGCTTGCCTGAATAATTTACATCAGCTTTTTTAGTTTTCGGTGACTTGTTGGCAGTATTGTTAGCTTTATTTGAACGAGTAGTACGTTTTGGTTGTGGTGAAATTTCTTTAACTGGAGGCAGTAATCTCAATGTAGGGAATGAGAGAATAACTGCTTCATTACTTGTGCGATGAACAACTTCATCATCTAACGTCCAAGGATCTGGCAATTTTTCAAAAGTGATTACTTGTGATACTGATGGGATTGTAGAAGCCGCTATATTTAGATTGCTAACCGAAACCACATTACTAGTGTAAGCATCCGATACAAATAGTCCGTTAATGAACTGGAATATAACGAGAGTAACGAATGCCCAAAAGATGACTTCGATTGTCAAAGTGAGTAGAGATTGCATATCCATGATTTTTTCTCAACTAAGTATTGATGAAAAAGAATACAGAAGTCAGAATTTAGAATTCAGAATTTAGAACTTACATAGTGGCGATTCTGAATTTTGTACTAGATGAAAACTAGTAGCTCTATGATGAGTGTGGCGTTTTACCGCTTATCTTTTACGTCCAAGCAAATTACATACACCAGCTAGCCTTTAATATTTGGCTTTATTCTGACTCCTGAATTCTGACTTCTGAGTTCTGTCTAATAATTTTCAATTAATTTACGCAAAGCGTCTTGGAGCCTTGTCCAAATGTGAAGCGAATTTGAACATATCCTCTCTTCAAGAGAGGACTTCACTCTAAAATTAGCGTAGCGTCTCTTTTATTTAATCCAACCAAATTTTTTATTATCTTAAAACTTAGTTACAAAATAAAGCAGGTTTTAGTATCTACCTATTTGAAGATTTTAAGTATTATATTTATAAATATATTTGACAAATATGAGTATTAGTCTAAGTCTATAATTAAGATTTGATTTATTAGCTAATTCCTGAAATCAAACATTTTACTCAAACGAAAAAAAGTATTCGTATGCCCAATCCAACTACGGACTTAGTTCGCTCCTACCTCAAAGAAATCGGACGCTACCCTCTGCTAACTCCTGAGCAAGAAATTACAAACGCAAGGGCGTTGCAGCAGATGATGGCGATTGAAGAACAGCGCTCAAGCCTCGCACTTCAACTAAACCGAGAACCAACTGCAATAGAATTAGCCACCTCGCTTGGGCAAACCGAAGCTGAAGTACAGTCAATCATTCAACACGGCCAAAAGGCTAAACAGAAAATGGTGACAGCTAACCTGCGGCTGGTGGTAGCGATCGCTAAAAAATACCAGAACCACAATTTAGATTTTCTCGACTTGCTCCAAGAAGGGGCACTGGGACTGCAACGAGGAATCGAAAAGTTTGACCCTAACAAAGGCTACAAACTATCAACTTACGTTTACTGGTGGATTACCCAGTCAATAACACGTGCTGTAGCAGATAAGTCTCGCACTATTCGTTTACCAATTCATATCAACGAAAAGTTAAACAAAATCAGGAGAATACAGCAGCAACTGTCTCAATCTTTGGGTCGTCCTCCGGTTATAGCAGAAATTGCCGAAGCCTTAAATCTATTGCCTAATCAAATACGGGAATATCTTCATGTTTCCCGCACTCCAGTGTCGCTAGAAATGCGAGTCGGAGATGAGCGTGAAACTGAACTAGCTGACATTTTACCGATGGATGGTATTTCCCTAGATGAGCAAATAGCTCAAGAGCTTCTACACCAAGACTTGAGCGAGTTGCTGGCATTGCTTAAGCCAAGGCAACGAGAAGTATTGACTCTACGTTTTGGATTGTCAGATAATCAGGAACTGACTTTAAGCCAAGTTGCAAAACGCCTAAATCTTAGTAGAGAAACAATTCGTAAAACTGAACATCTTGCTTTAAAAATTTTGCGCTCTCATGAAAACAAGATTAAAGACTATCTTCTTAATTAGGACTAACTAAGGGTTATTGAACCCTAGTTTCATTTATATAACTCGAATTCGCTACTCCAAAGACTCAGAGCAAACCGTGACTGCTGTTAAAGATGCCTCCAGTTGCGACTGTCAGGAGTGCGATCGCGTACCCGCACTTTCTAGCAGCATCGCCTCTGCTTAGTCCCCGGCCAAAAACCATCAGATTGCCTCTGTTTCAATCAAATGGTGTATGAATATATTGCTATCTAGAAACTATCCTTAGAAATAGAACACCGAAGAAAGAACCGATGCCCAGCAAAACTATTGAAGTCAGAGAGTACACCGTCAGAGCGCACAAGCGGGAAATTCATACTCGCGTTTTCAACTTCGTATGTAAGCAGTGCGAACAACCCACACAAAGAGAAACTTTTGGTGTGCGACCTCTATATTGCGAGAAATGCCGTCCGCCACAACCTCCCAAGCAGTCGAAAGTAGTCCCTATAGGCAAGAGGAAACCCAGAGCGATGACTTATAAGAGTGGTAAAGACATAGCCGGATGATTTTTTGTCTCAAGGGTGAATGAAGCAGTGCGCTCATTCGCCCAAGCTAACTCAAACTGGTAAAAAGTAACTCTAATAAATTCACATTAGGCGAAACTACATAACTGTTGAGCGTATTCTGTGGCTGACTGGATTACAGCGTGAAATAATAGCAAAAATGATCCCGTCAGAGGCAATTTAATAGAATATTGAAAGCAGAAATGCGCCTGCTGGCTCGTTGTACAGTCCCATACTCATCAACGTCATTGATATTAAAACTGGACTGACAAGAATAGAAAACGCTATGGCTAAAAAAATCTAGCTATTGCTAGATGCGATAATCCTCTAGAGTTATTTATCGCCAGTCATGCAGATTTGTCAGAGAGCGATTGCAATCTACTGAATAGCTGGCATCGTAGTTTTATTGGTTTATTTACTATCACCCAGATTTTACCTGATGGCTTAGAACTCATGAACTGGCTGACAGCTAAACATTACATAGTTCTGACAGCTAAAAATTACATTGTCAAGTCTAACAGCCCTGAAAAACAACCAGCCATATCTCGTTTCAAGCCAGGAGAGATTTTACTAACACGCATTTATCCTTTTACTGATAATGAGTGGATATTTTCTGGCTCTCACACATTTATGGGTAAACTCGGTAAGCCAAAACTCGCCGTCGCCATTGGAAATTTTAAAGATAATTATAAAAGTCATCTTTACAGCGATGCTCCCGACTTGCTAGAACAAGCATGGCAGTCAATAGAGCAATATCATCAGCAGTTTGTTGAGTTTTTTGGGAGTGATGAAGTTACATTACCAGGATACCAACTCAATAAAAAGATAACTGAATTTCAAGAAATTATCACCGATAAATATCTCAAAGCGGTGGGACTTTATAGTTCTAAATCTTTGAATGAAATAGTAGCAAAAGCTGGTATTGGCGCAGAAGAAATTATCGCCGCTGCTAAAGAATTTGGGATTGATACTAACGCTGCTTCTCAAATATTGGATGGGAAAAACAGTAAGCAAAAAATGGTTGAGCCGAAAGTAGATTTACCTGCTGAACTCAAGAAAGCAGAACAAGTCACAGCCATTTGTCACCCACGTTGGGGATTGATGTTTTTACCAACATATACTAAATTCACAACTATATTATTAGCTGATGATTGGCAAAGTATTGAAGGTGCAGCAAAACTAATTCGTCACTACTTGGAAAATAAAAATATTAATGCTTGTATCTGGTATCGGTTAGCACAAAAATATCCCACTCAACTAGAAAAAGTCTTGCAAGATTTCTTGCAACGTCCTGAGTTTAGCCTGAGCAATAATTTAGATAAAATTTTGCAAGAGTATGGTAAACCTATCGAGCCAGAATTACCAGAAATTGCTAGTGTTCCTTTACATCTACATAATTTATTTCAAGAAGCACTTACAGAAGTGAATAAATCTAAACCCAAAGGTAAAGGACAAAAACAACCAGCGAAAGGTTTTCAAAGAGGTTAGTTTAATATTAAGTGCATCTCAAATCCAGGTAAATAAGTCGGAGAAAAAATTTATAAGTATGTAACAATCGAAAGGGAATGAAGCAGCAGCTATCTGTGAGGTTACGGCAGTTGACATCAAGTGGACAGCCGTGAAGAGGCTGTAGATTGGCTGTTGCACGGGTTGCAAAAACAAGCCAAACCGTATCTATTATCCTTGCACGCTTTGCTATTGGCGGCTGTTGAAAGGGAATACAACCTTGTATGGAGACAGCCAAAGTAAACTTGATTGTTAATGCAACAATTCAACAATTATCTCATTGTATGAAAGCAATCCTTAATCTCATTGGTCTTCAGTGCTTGCTCTTAAGAGACGTTGCATTGCAACGTTTCAAATGTTGGGTGCGAAATGGGAAATTGCGTATTTCTAGGCATTTACAACCTTGGGAAATACCCGATTCAAGTCTAATAAAACATCTTCAAATCCAGGAATCGCTACTGACTGATGTGGTAAAGATATCTGCTTGCTGAGATAATTGAATTCACCTTGAGCATTTTGATAGGGTTGGCTATAACGCTCAAGTTGGCGAACATTTAAGTTGACAATCCAATAATCAGAAATTGCGGCTTCTGCGTAGATTTTTAACTTTGTTGTTTGGTCGTAATCTAGGGTTGAGTCCGAAATCTCAATCACTAAAAAAATATCTTCTGGATAAGGATGATGGGCGAGATAATCTTCGTCTTTGCCACGTGCTACCGCCACATCTGGTTCAGGTTCACTTTGATTCGGCAAAGTAATCGGATCTTGTCCGCGAATCACGGCGCGATCGCCCAACAACCGATCCAATTGGCGGCATAAAATAGAACCGCAGACTGTATGAGGTGTGCCCTTAGCTACCATCTGAATTAGTTCTCCGCGAATCAACTCGATGCGATCGCTCTCATGTAGAAATTCCAGTTCAATCAGCCGATGATATTCGTCAATAGTAAATCGTTTTGGTGTGACAACGTTCATGGGACATCATCGATTTAACTGTTATCTACTTTCTAGCTTACCATCTGTATTCATTAGCTGTTGTCCATCTTGTGCCCATTAATTTTTCTTGTCAAACGGGTGAGATGTTTATATCTCTATTGACTGAGTGCATTTTTCTGCAAAGACAAACTTATACCGTAGCTGCGAAAAAACGTAGTTTTTCATGCAGAGCAATCGGTGGCAGTCCAGTTTTTTGGTATCTTCTCTTGGTATTACACCCAAGACCTTGCACCCTAGTTTTGGTTAACATAGAAAATCCCCTGACATTGCAAATATTGTATGCCCAAGACTTGGAACATCAAGATAGATAACTATATTCAAGCCAACCCCAATTGCATCATCGCCACCGCCCATGTAGACTCGTTCCCGATAGACCTGCCGCTAGAACCGAACATTCGCGAACCAAACCGCAAAAGCGCGACCTACAGACAAATGTTCGATTCACTGACCACCGAACCTGCAAAATTCTTCTCTCGCCACAGTGGAATCGTTCTGTCAGCCAATAAAACTAAACCTGTCAAGAACAAAACTGAACTGGAGCTAGAAGTCTTAGAAGCTAACGAGGGTGGTAGCGACGGCATTATTAACGGGGGGCATACAGTTTTAGCTTTTGAGCAAGCGAAAAATTACAAATATGACCTAACCGAAGCCAGGGTAAAAGTTACGATTCACATCGGACTGACTGAAGAATCAGCTAAAGATATAGCCCTGGCTTCAAATACCACAACGCCAGTAGATTCTCGCTCCAAAGTCAACGCTAGGGGTGATTACAAATTCATCAAGCAGTATTTAGCCCAGTTAGAACAGAAGGAAGATAGAAAATTCCGCATCGCCTATTATCAAAACCAAAGCGGCGCTCCCAGAAATGCCCAGTGCAATGTTACCCATTTGCTCAAGCTCCTTTACTGCCTCGACAGAAATAAATACAACCCCGACGGCAATAAACGAACCAAACACCCAGCAGGAATGAGTCTTCCAAGTAACATCACAGATGCAGAAAGGGAAAGATTAACCACTTTACTGCCTCTCTTGACTCATGCCCTGTGGATAGAGCAAAGGCTGTACGAAATAATCCAAGAACATATCAGCAATCCTAGAAGAAAGGGTGCTAACGACCTAGCATCAATAGATATACGTAAAACTACGCTTTTGCCTGACAGCAAGTATTCATTCGGGTTTGGTGCGCCAACCGACTTAGCACTACCGATAATCGCATCATATCGGGTATTTCTAGATAAAGATTATAAATGGATTCTGCCGTTTAACGAATTTGCTGAAGATTTTCTCCAACACCTGTGGAATAACTACTTCCGCAAATATTTGGTGTCGGAGAAAACAGCAGGAAATACAGTAGGGACAAAAATCAGCCGCAATCAAGAGATTTGGGAAAGTCTGTATATCTCGGCGCAGAGTTATCTAAATCAGCACTTGGTGAAAATGGTTAACTTCAGTAAGGAAGAAAAATCGAAGGTGACACAAGGTACAAAAGGGCGTGTGCAAGCAGGTAATAAATAATAGTACAAGGTTTCTATTGAGACATTCGTTTTGGATGGACGATGGCTTTTAATAGTAAACAGTTATCAGTAAAGTCTTTGGGTTTTAACTGATAACTGTTTTAAGTGATAGCCTAACTTGTGAAATCGAAAAAGTGCCATTGCTCACAGATTATTTTCCATTTCCATATACAATAACATCTGCTCATTCAAGGGCTATTTTGTGAATTCAACAGTAGTAGGAGAGGAAAAATAATGGCTGAACTCAAACTCCGGTCAAAAGATCCAGATTCCCTCAGACGCATTATTCAAAGTGCTTTGTCAGAAAGATTACAGAGTGTGACAGCAGGAATCAAAAGAACAGAAGAACGGATTCAGGAATTTGAAACCAAATATAAATTATCGACTGAGGAATTTATCACTCAGTTTAATAATGATGAATTATCCCATAGTTTTGACTTTGATGAGTGGATTGGAGAAGCTCGAATATTGGCACATTTACAACAAACAAAAGAATCCATAGAGGAGATTGATTTTGTTGATTGAAGATTATTTTCAGCAAGTTGAAATTTTAATTGAATCCTCAGAGATAGTTAAAATATTTCATGTAGAAAATGAAAAAAGAGGAATGTATGAAGGTTTTATCAGAGCCAAACTCGAATTTAAAGATAACTCCTTGCTGCATTTGAGGGAATTTGTTTATGTTGAAATAGCACTTGATAGAAAAATGTATAGCTATCAATATATGAATTCAGAGAATAATCTAATTTTTCGCTATGACAATACTGAACATCACCGAAAATTAAATCTGACTACTTTCCCTCATCATAAACATGATGGGAGTGAGGATAATATCGTTAAATCAGATGCTCCTTTTTTAGCTGAGATCCTAAAAGAAATTGAGAAAATATTAGTATAAGTGCGATTCCTACGGCAGACGTTGCCAATTTCGACCTATTCCCCTTTTTGAACCAACAATTTCCCAGACACCCCAGCCGTAAAACCCAATCCAATCGCCGCCAAAGTCACAGTAGACTTGATAAATAACGTCGCAATTCCAATAACTGCACCCCAAAAACAAGGAATAAATGAATTCGCAAAATGAACTCCTAAAACAGCAGTTGATAGAAGCGATTTCTTGTCAGAATCTGCAAGAAATTCAAAAAATCCTAACCTTAGCACAATTAGAAGATGAGACAATAATCCTCAAAGAAGCTCTCGTGCAAGTAGAGTATACAAATTTTGTTTGGTTCTTGCAAGAATACGTAGGTAAAGAAAGTTATCAACAAGCCGTAAAGGATGTATCGACAAGCATGACTCAAAAACTATTTTCTTGGAGGTTTCAAGCCAGGGGTTGATTTCAACTTACACCCAGATGGTAGGATGTTGGCATCAAATGAGGCAAATGAATATTTAGAAAATTATCACTCTAAACAACTAGAAAATAGTCAAATTTCTGTTGTAGCTTATACACTGCCAGAGCCAATGCAGATGTTAGAAAAAGCTTTAGGTGTGCGATTTTTTGAGAATCTTGAGAGAGTGGCAGCTAAACGTTTAGCCACAATGGATGATGCGACAGCCAGTATTTATGGTCTATGGCTGATGCAAGGGATCAGTGGTCGTCATCCATTGCTGGAAAAAGATTTTTGTGAGTGGTTCATGATTGAGATTTGTGGTGAGCGATTGTCAGCCTTAGCATCAACCGAGATTCAAGGCTTGGAGTTTAATGGCTTAGTTGTATTTGAAGATTTGTTAATGGCACTGGGCAAAACAAATGTATCGATAGTGAAAGAGAGTGACTTAACTCTTGAAAATTTGCGGTTACTAGATAAAGTTTGGACGGGAGAAAATATGCGAGTGTTTGAATTAATTTCCATCTTGGAAAAAGATGACGAACAGTCCTGTAGCTAATTGTCACTGATCTGTCCTTCCCTGACAAATCCATGCTTCCCAATAAAACGGATGCTGAAACGGTGTGCCGAGGTTCAGGGAAAATGGCTGAAATGCTTATTTGAGCGTTATGACCTTCGGTTGCTTACAAGGTAAGGGTTTGGGGTATGTTGGTGATTGGTGAAATGGCAGTTAGGCGATTAATTTTTGTGACCTTCGGAAACGGCTTCTGGATTCCTTACTGGGTAAGGGTATAAAATTGAAGGGTCGCTTCTCTTTGTAGAAGTGGGATTAATGGAAACCCTTCTAGATGCAGAGTAAGCATTTTCAATCAAACTAGCATACGTCGCTTCTCTTTGTAGAAGTGGGATTAATGGAAACAAACCCTCTGTACTTTTCAGCGTCAGAAGATTCAATCTGTCGCTTCTCTTTGTAGAAGTGGAATTAATGGAAACTATGGCTTTGGTTGGCTTAATTTTTAGAGGGATTGTCTCAACTAACTATGTGGAGGCAAATTAATGGAAACTAATTAACATTCTTACTACCCTCAACACAATACCGTCTCCACATAGTTAGTGGAGACGAATTAATGGAAACTCCCAATCGATAGTATCTATACCCCGTACAGGTTTAGGTCTCCACATAGTTAGTGGAGGCGAATTAATGGAAACCCAAATTTTTCTACCTCGATTAAATCAAAAAACATACCGTCTCCACTAACTATGTGGAGGCAAATTAATTGAAAAGAATCATAAATTTGATGGCGCGACGGGAAATAGATTTAGTTCACGCCATCTTTATTCCAATTAATCAAAAAAATAAGCTAAATAATTAAATTAAAACCTATCTTCACCGACTTAGATTTACTCCTCTTTTTGAACCAATAATTTCCCAGACACCCCAGCCGTAAAACCCAACCCAATTGCCGCCACAGTCACACTGGGCTTGATAAATAACGTCGCAATTCTAATAACTACACCCCAAAGACAGCCATAGCAGCAAAGGATAATTAACTGATTTTTGGGTTTAGCCCTTTCGTCTGATATGGATTGATGGACTATGGCATAATCTTCGAGTTCACCAACGATTTCTGATAAAGAAGCGCTGTACTCTTTTTCCAATCTATAAATAGCCAGCCTGTCTGCTTTAACTGGACTTATGGCTAATTTTTGTAATGCTGTGGTTAATTTATCGCTCATTTTTAAATTTCCCATATCCGTACATTCCAGAAAATGTTTAGAAAAAATTTAAATCTTGCTGAAAAAATAAAAAGACCCTATTTTTTATCCGTACTTAGAGATGTAAGAATACCGGAACTCGACCGGAACTCAACAGGAACTCAACAGGAAGTGTGACCAATATTACTAATTAACATTAATTACGCTGAAACCATCTTTTTCATTTCCGCACAATTGGTTAGTGTCAATCAATTGTGATAGGGCATTTCTCAAGTAAAGAACACTCTTTTTCTCTTCGCCCCACTTGCGGCTGTTTCTGATAGCAGCAAAAGAAGTTGGAGGGCTAGTAGTAGCTGCAACGATCGCCACAATCTGTTCCAAATCAGCCTCAGAAATACTACTCTCTTCTACTTCCAGAAATTCCACTTCTTGATAAGGCTTTGAAAAAATGGACTCCAGATGATTAACTGCGTCTGATGGGGCAATCTTCTCTCCTCTGGGTATGACTGCCCTTTCATGCTGTTGAATTAATTCCGGGAAGAACTGAAGTAATGTTCTGGCTGGATCTGGTTGCCCATTGCCTGGGTGCAAATGGGTCTTTAGCCATTCGGGAATCATGCCCAAGTTGCCACCGCTAACAGGTTCTCCAAAGTTATTAGGGTTGGCTTTAAAATATTCTCCACTAGCAACATTCATTTTGCGTAGACCACCAGCGCTGACAGACTGAGCTACACAGCCAATGAAGTTAACTGATAGCTTAAAGGTATCTGCCAGTCCTGCTGTGGCCTTCCCAACCACAGAAGTTAGGTTCGAGCCATGCAACACAATGATTAATGTACCGCCACACTTGGCGAAGCGAGAAAGTAAATATTGAATCGCCCAAGTGCGATCGCTCTCCTCTAACAATGACAGCAACCGCATCGCTTCATCAATTACTAGCAGTAAATTTTTATGGGAGTAAGGCTCGTTTCCATCTAAACCCTTAAGAAATTTCAATAAATCACGAGCGACGAGTTGATCAGCCCCATCTGCATCAATATCTGGGTACTTAAGGGCAGAGGTCAAGTTGCAGGCAAAGGGGTAAACGTCCACTCCGGCTGTAAAGTATTGGGTGTTCAATCCGGGGTCAAGTGCTGTTGATAATGTTGCCAAGATTGCTGCTAAGGTTCCCTTGCCACCTCGTTGAGTACCAGCGATCGCAATGACTTGAGAACTCATCATATCTTCTACTTGAAAACCACTTTTCGTTCAAGCAGCGATGAGTGCGTTTGCCCTATTAGTCAGAGGGAGATTAATTAGAGTCTCTGGTACAAGCCCATCAGAGGAAGATGGCTGTAACTCTGTCGGTCTAGAAAGCTCCGCAGCTTGGTTCATTTTGCCAATATCTACAGTCGGTGATTGAAACTGCTTGATATCTACGGTCGGTGGTAACTGGACGTTTGCCTGTGCGATGGCACTGATCTCCGACCGATTCACTCGGCTATCAACCGTCACATCCTGTAAATGGAGAGCCATGCTTTCATAAGTGGGTAGCTGACGACCCTTAAGCTTGCTAAACCAGCCAAACATCCAGCGATAAGCGTAAAAACGTTTTCCTGGCTCAACTTGCGTTAAATATTGGACAATATTTTCAAACTCAGCTAGAAGAAAGGTGTACTCTTCTGCTGATTGTCGTTCTAGGAATTTAACGGTATTGGCAAGATGATCTGCTTGATAATTCCTTCTAGCATCATAATCCCCAGCACGAGCTAGAGCGTCTATAAAATTACCACGCACAAAAGGCAAAGGCGCAATTTCTTTAGTGCGGTTGGAGTGTTCGACAACAAACCATAGCCACGCAGCACCACCGACTAAACCACCAACTAGCGCCAAAGGGTTGACCGCATAACAAACCGCTCCGATCCCAGAAGCCAACAAACCAAGTACACGGGTCATATCTGCTTCATTCTCAGATGCCCGTGCCATTTCAAATAATCCATCTTTTCTCTCTTGCAGCCATTGGGCAATATTTCCGGCTTCCAAGTGAGACAAGCTAGGATATGATTCGCGTAAATGTTCAGTTTCTTTAGTTGTGATTTTTGGGATATTGTTACTTTGCATAAATGCCTCCCTTGGTGAAACGTTGCCGCCCTTTTTTACAGTGATTGGTTTCTTGGGCGGTTTCCGTTCTAATCCTTTGTCAACCGC
Organism: Nostoc sp. 'Peltigera membranacea cyanobiont' 213; assembly: GCF_002245975.1. NCBI lineage: Bacteria > Bacillati > Cyanobacteriota > Cyanophyceae > Nostocales > Nostocaceae > Nostoc > Nostoc sp. 'Peltigera membranacea cyanobiont' 213. Next base: position 17,807 of record NZ_NOLI01000150.1, read on the forward strand.
CAAATGGCAAACCCAATTTCACCCGCCATCATTGTGCCGATGTTAAACAATATGCAGCCCAGAATTATGAAGGGGGCTGTAAATTCAAATGGGTTACGAGCTGCAAAAGTGGTGACAATATCGAACACCCAAACCGCAATCACAACCAGCCCTGCACTAGAGCGATCGCGTGTACCTGCGGTCTTGTAGTCCTTCCAAAGTTCAGCAACAAGGTCAATCTTGCCACTAGGCTTGGTTTCAAGCTCATAAACCATGTGATCTTGAAGTTCCCGCCTAGCTGAATCAGGGTTTTTACCGCGTAGGGCGTGGGCTTCGATTACCTGAACACCCACAGAAATTATGAATGCTAGGTAAAAAAACGGGTTGAACAGTGCAAACGGCACATTTAGCCAATTCCAAGTCGGCTCAAACCACGGGCAAACAGGCGGGGCTTGAAAGATTAATTGCCAAGTTGAATCAGCACTAATCATGGAACCGCCGATAAATAAAATCCCGCCAACTAATGCACGACCCGCACCACCGTTAGCAACAAACTGATTGACAATCGCGGCGGCAGCCCTAATAGGTAAGCCAACAATCATCACAACAGCCTTGGCACAAAAATCTATAATTTCACCAAGCGATCGTTTCTTACCTTTAGGCTTACTATCGCTGTTGCCAGTACTATTAGTTTCCGCACTTGATGAACTATTAGCCATTACTTCCTCCTATTTTGTTTGATATTTTGAATGCTTTTACAAATCCCTTTAGCTTTGTGCTTCCACTTCCAAATTCCTTCTTCAATCCGCCCAATACACCTACCTGTCGCGTCAAAAACATCAATAATCTCGTCATCTTGATAAAGGGTTGTGTCTGGTCTGGGATTGCGTTTAGCGCTATCAAAGTAATTGGTAATTCTCAACTTGCGACTTGTGGGCATGACTCCCGCCTCATACAAGGCATCACTGGTTTTAGCCCGTTCTTCTATGCGGGAACGTTCTAATTCTTCTGAGGCTTTTAGCCGTTGAAGCTCTGCATAAGCCCCCAACTTGGGTACTAAAGGGATGATTACAGGCAACATGCAGATGCCAACACCAGCCAAAGCTAAGTACAGTTGTTTCTTATACATGAGACTGCTGTGCTATAGCGCGTTCTTACTACAAATTTTTCCCATGTTTCACACATAAAATGAGGCGTTTCATGTTTCACGACGCTGAAACATTGATGAAACCGTTGAAACAGTTTCGTGAAACAGTGCTGTGAAACAATCCCGCCCATAAAGGCTTTCGAGCAAGGAATTAGCTAGTGTTTCGTGTTTCATGTTTCACGTTTCACGCTGGGGGAATGCTGTTTCATGCTG
>NZ_NOLI01000151.1:0-18965 GCF_002245975.1 Nostoc sp. 'Peltigera membranacea cyanobiont' 213
GGGGGAGTAGGGGTAAATAAGCAATGCCTAATTACTAATATGTACTACTCTCATCAATGGAGTCATTGCCAAAAACTGTTTCATCTTCGACATCTTCATCATATAAACCTACTGGTAAAATTGTACCTTCGGAGCTTTCGATTACTCCGATCGCAGGGAGTTTGGGCCAATTCTTATCTGTGTTTGGTGTAATTTTGACGGTGTTTAATAAGTGTTGGTGCGATGCCTGCGGCGGTAAACTACGCAAATTTTTCAGTCTTTGAAACGATTCTTTGGAGAACAAAGCACCATTATCAGCAGCTAATTTTTTGTCAGCCTCAGTAAGGATGGCATCAAATAAACAGGCGTTGGTGAGATTCGCTGAATTAATATTTGTCCCTATCAGGTTTATCTGTTGGAGGTTTGCGCCTGTAAAGTTAGCCTGTTGGAGGTTTGCGCCTGTAAGGTTAGCTTGTTGAAGGTTTGCGCCTGTAAGGTTAGCCTGTTGCAAATTGGCTCCAGCCAAATTTATCCCGATTAACTCCGCATTGGATAAGTTTGTCTGCTCAAGATTTACCCCAGTTAACATCACTTGCAACAAAGAGGCTCCCGATAAATTGAGTCCAGCTAGAGACTTGATTCGGGTTGCAAAGGCAGTTTTGTGCAAAACGGTTGTCCTCGCAATTAGCACACTCAAAGCCTCTGGGTTGAATTCTGTTAAATTAAGTGGATTGCCACAAGGGCAAAAAGGGATTTTTGTTTCTCGGTAACAAGCACAAAGCAATAAAAACACATTTAATCCTACCGCAGCATTCACCTGCTCAACATTTACTGGGTTTTGCAGTGCGTGGAAATGAGTCAAAGCTTTGTGAACTATCCCTTCATCCAACCAACAACCTTGACAGTAACCACGCCAGAAAGACAAAAGCCGTTGGAACAAAACTTCAAAAGAAAACTTGTGCTTTTGCTCCCGACGCAAAATTGCGATCGCCAGTTCTTCAATTTCCTGGCTAAGGATGCCATAACCCAGTAAATTATAAATATGCTGGGCAACACTACTGGGAGAATCAAGCACAAAAGTGAGGGAACCATAAGCCTCATTTTGGCACTGAGTCAATAATTTCAACTCAGCAGTCACAGCCTTAGCGCAAAGAAATTCTCCTAGCTTAATATGCGAAAACTCAATTAAATTAGTTTTTTCTGCGCTTTTTTCTGAGCTTTCTAAATTCTGAATCTTAAAATAAAACCCTGGTAGAGAATTAAATTCACCAGCCAAATTAATTTGATGGCGTTGAGAGTGTAAAATTTTCAAAGCGATCGCTTGCATCTGCTCAAGTAAATCTTGGGGATGACGATTAGCGAGTAAATTAGCGATCGCTTCTGGAGTTCGGTGGATATGAGCCGATCCTGAGCGCAGCAGCATCGTCTTGATCTCACCAATTAGCGGATAGCCCAATAACCATCGACTCAGGCGATGGTAAATTTCTAACAGAGAAGACTTTGGGGTATTAGCAGCTAATTGCAACACTTCATCATCTAGCAGTCCATCTCGGTGTAAAATGCCCAATAAATGCAGCATCAGAGGTTGACGGACAAGGGGAGATAATTCTGTAAACCTTGATTGGCTGGCAAATAAGCCTGACTGTTTTAAGAATGTAAAGAAATTTTGAGCGATCGCCAACGATTGTACTTTTGCCCACTGCTGAAACCATTGTTTGAATTCGTCTAAATCCAACGGTTGAATGATAATTCGCTTCAATGGTAGAGGTATCTCTGGGGCGATTTCTTGTAATGTTGTTGACCGACTTGTTAACACAATTTTGTGTCTATGCTGAGATTTAAAGTTCAGTAATTGCTGAATAAAAATTGCTTTTGTTCTTATACCATGAGCAGAAGGGGGCAATTCATCCAAACCATCTAGCAGCAGCAGACAAGGGGGATTTTGTTGCTCTAACCAAGTTGAAAGATCAACATCAAAAGCAGAATTTAGGGTTTCGGTGAAAGTTTTGCCATAAGTTACACCCCGTAACCTAATTACTATAGGCATCCAAGTAGGGTATAATTCTTGTGCTATCTGTGCTGCCCAGAGTTGGCAAAAACTGGTTTTTCCATAACCAGGTTCCGACTCAATCATAGCGATCGTTTCTAAATCAGCTAGCTGTTGCTGCGCCCATGTCTTTAAATCAACCGGCTTAACAGGTTTTTTTTCCTGCTCAAAAATACTTTCCTCTATTGGTAAGCCTTTTTGTGGTACATAGATATCCTTGAGAGAAAAGGATTCTATGAGCAACGGCATACTGAGGTTTTTAATCAAACTTGCACGGTAATGTTCTCGATGCAAATCAATTTTCTCACCGACTGGAGAACCAACTTCTGGAGCGTTCAAACTGGGAGATAATGAAATCCCCAAACGGAAAAACTTTTGTAGTTGGGCTAAAGGGGCAGCATTTTCGGTAACGACTACCAGTATGTCACCAGGAAGTGAGTTGGACAAACGCTGTGTTAAAAGTTTAGCTTCAAATTCCTCTGCCCCATTGGCAACTAACCAAGCGATGACAGCATGATTTATTTGTTGTACCAGTAATGAATCTGCAACCAGAGACAGTGCTTGTTCCGCCTGAGTATCAGTTAGTTTACCTGGGGTGAGAGTTTTTAGTAATCCTTGCAGTTGCGAATCTTGGAGGGTGAGTTTACCCGCATCCTCTTTAAGTATTTGGGCTTTAATTGGTATACTTGCCCGATCTAGCCACGGTCTTTGCAAGCTTACTTCCTGCTTTATAATTGTTTGCAAAGCTTGGAGATAGGCAATTTGAAACGCTAGCCATGTGCCTTCGTTACGTTTTAAAGGTTTTTTTTGGCTGAGACTACGCAACAGGTTTTCTGTTAACTGGGAAATGACACTGATTTCTTCCCAAACAATCCCTAAAGGTAGTTCTAAAACTTCTACCAAGGTACAGATATCAAAAGGCATGAGGCTTTTGACTTCCATATCCTGAACAATCCGATAGGCAATACCTGCCAATTGCCCTGCCGAAAACCCTCTGATTTGATTGATTGCGATATGGCGTTCTGCCAACCAGTGCCGAATACTCAAGTTCATTTAATTACACAGTGACGGCTGTTTATGGCAATTACGATCGATTTATCAGTTTGCGAAAACAGGTAACAATGAGGGAGACAAAGTTTTGTTTGTATCAAAGCTGTTTTCTGATTAGTAAAAAACAGTGGTTGTGTAATTGATGGAATATGAGCGATCGCCATTTAAAATTATTGTTATTCGACCAAGACCCGATTTTTCGTCTGGGATTACGGGTAGCTCTGGAAGCAATTCCTAACCTGGAAGTAACAGGAGTAGTAGAAACTGACACCACTGCCTTGCAAATTTTAGCAGAAATTGCCCAAGAAGACCCTAAACAAGTAAATTTACTGGTTTTAGAATTCGGTAATGGTCGCTCCACCACCAGCCAACAGCTAGGTTTACAATTCTGTCGGCAACTCAAAGCCTTATATCCCAACCTGCCAATTTTGCTCCTAAGTTCTGTGCAAGAACAAGGACTGCTATTAGCTGCCAAATCTATTGGTGTAAATGGCTACTGCCCCAAAGGTACACCACTACCTGAGTTAGTCGCTGCTATGCAAGAAGTTGCAGATGGTGGTGACTATTGGTTTCGGGACACAGAAGCGAACGCAACTCCTAACTCCTCACTCCCTAGTAGAGACGCGATTAATCGCGTCACTCCCTACTCCCCACTACCTTTTTCCAGACTGCGAAATAATTTACGTTTGTCAGGAATTGCTTACATCGAGACTACTCTAGCCGCAGTCACAACACAATTACAAGTTCCTGGATTACCAGTACTAGATCGAGCAATTCTAGCTGGACGGAGGCGAGAACTCCTAGCGGCTCGTTGGTTGTTAAATGGGTTGTTAGTTTCATCCCAAGAAAGGCAAGAGAAACATATTCCGGTTGCTGATGAGCTACCGCTCACACCTTTATTGAGTAGTGCCATTGAGCAAAGGCAAACTATTTCACCTTTACTTAGTCCAGGAACACTACAATCTGCCTTGTTTACATCTTGTGTTACTAAACTTCAATTTCCTTTAAGAAATGTTACAGATGTCCCTTTAGAAATTGACATCTTCCGTGAAGATAAAAAACGAGAATTACTTTACCTGATTCTGCAAAAACTGGCTGAACAGTTGGATGAATTGCGTGCATCTCAAATCCAGTTAAGTCAATTAAATGAGGTAAAAAGTACCTTAATAGGCAATTTATGGCAAGCCGCAATTACAGATTTTTTTGGAAAGTTTTCTCGGATAAAATTAGGAAATAACAATATAGAAATTGTTAAGTTATTACTCCAAAATGCAGAGGTTGTGCAAAGAGATATTCTCAATAAAATTCCGCTATTTTGCGAGTTGTATTCTTATCTACTATTTCAAACGGAATTGAACATTGATAATACCTCCTATCCAGTGGTGAGTGCTGAAGCAAAATCCCAAACATTAATGATTTTAGAGAACTTGTTAATTCAGGTAGCTAATGGGGTAGTTCAACCACTACTAAATTATTTAGCAGATGTAGAAGAGATTAAACAAAATTTTTATAGTCGGCAATTAATTTCTACAAGAGAAATTGAACGATTTCGAAACGATTTATCATGGAAATATCGATTGAGTAATTATATCAACGAACCAAAAGCAGTTTTTGAAAGTCGCTATGAGCTATTTGTAATTGCGCCTCGTGGCATTGCCAGTACTTCAGTTTATGCTCCTCGAAATCAGGAATTAGGAAAACTTTCTAATATTCCTTTGATAGTGACATTGCTTCTAGAATTTAGTGATGCGATCGCACCGCGCTTAAAATCACTATTATCTTTTTTAGGTAGCGGTATAGTCTTCATCCTCACCCAAATAATCGGTCGTGGTTTAGGTTTAATCGGTCGTGGTATCCTTCAAGGTATTGGTAATGCTTCGTTAATAGAAAAGAATTTTAGACGAAATAGCGATCGGAGTAAGTGATATCAAGTCCGGGTAATCACTTGTTATTAAAATCTCTCCTCGTTCGCGTGTCCCCGGTTCCCCGTATTAGCCCTAATGATAAGTCTTCAATTAATAAATACATTATTCATACCAGTCGGGGCCTTTGAAAAACTCCCCGTCCGCCCAAAAGGTTTTACAGACCAAAGAACCTTGTCCGGGACTACTGAAATTTTGGGCCGCCCTAAAGTCGGTGGCAATCAAAATAGCATCATCCATTTCTACCGCATACAAGTCAGCCCCAGTGAAATCAGTGCCACTTAAAATAGCTTCGCTTAGGTCTGCATTTCTGAAGTTAGTTCCTATGCAATCAGCACCACTCAAGTCAGCTCCACTCAAGTTAGCACCTTCGAGATTAGCGGCATACAGATTTACACACAGCAGTCTGGCTCCAGTCAAGTTGGCATGACTCAAATTGGAACCACTCAAATTAATACCTATCAAATCGGCTCCGCTCAAATTGATTTCTCGCAAATCTTCTCCATCCAGCATGGAGGAGCCAAATATAACTCCAGCAAAATTTCTTTCTCCAGCAGCATATCTTTTGAGCAAGGTTCGGCTATCAAGTCTTTCTCTTCTATCTTCCATAACCTAATTCAATTATTTTTAAATTGACAACGCTATCTTTACTGCTTTGTTGTCACAGCAATTAAACATTAATATACCCAAAGAGTTTACAATTTATGATTTTCAAGATTTAAGAACTCGTTGTAAATCATACGACAACGTGGAGTGGTCGGGGCGGACTTGAGGAGCTTGTCAGCCCAAATCAACGACTAAAACCACGCTGCTGTTTCAATTTTTCTTGCTCGTAGTGCAGCAGTTCGAGCAAATCCTCATTCCAACTGAGATGATTGTGTGGAAGTCTCTTACCTAGAGGGGCGGAGGGGACAAGGGGGTAAGGAGATAAACAAAACTCTTAACTCAGCACAGACTAAACGCCCCGCTACCGGAACTGTTTTGCCCAATGCCCAATAATGACAAATGACAAATGATTTTATCGGACTAGCAATTTCTTATATTTACGCTATTGGTCTGCTTGTCATTGGCGAGGGACTGCGTAGGCTGTTTGGTGTGAAGCCGGATTTGACCCGCAAGGTAATCCATATTGGTGCAGGGATGTGGGTTTTCGGCGTCCTGCTGCTATTTAACCAGTGGGAAATCGGAATTATACCTTTTGCTAGTTTTATCGGACTCAACTACCTGTTTTACCGCTACCGGGTTATCGGCGCAATGGACACCCAGGATAGCTCACCTGGTACAGTTTATTTCGCTATCTCAGTAACGCTGCTTTTCGGGCTACTGTGGCGACCAGAGGGGCCAGTAGATAGCGTTGCGATCGCTGTTGCAGGGATAATGGCGATGACCTGGGGTGATGCGCTAGCAGCATTAATCGGCAGACGCTTCGGGCAGCATAAATACCAAGTGGGAAATTCTGTGCGTTCTTGGGAAGGTTCGGCAGCAATGTTTGTAGCAAGTACAGTAGTGATTTTCTTGGTGCTGTTGCTGCTACCTGGTTCATCGCTGAGTCCCCTAGCAGCGCCTTTGGGTTTCGGATGGGCCTTGTTGACGGCGGTGGTAACTGCTACTTTCGCCACCCTAGCAGAGGCAGTCTCGCCCCACGGCACAGATAACCTCAGCGTGCCTCTAGTAGCGGCTGGGGTAGTGTGGGTAATAATGCAAGGGTTTTAAACCAACTTCCGAGTTCAAAAGCTCAACTCCAAACTTCTAACTCCCTACTCCTCACTCAGGGCTATTTCGTTCTAGACATAAACCGCCCAGAACTAATGTTCCGGGCTAATAGCCCAAGTCCACGCTTAGTGGACTAAAAGCCAATACGGTTCAGTTAAGGCTAAAACTTTTTGTCAAAGTTATTTTTTAACGAACCGCGAAGGACGCGAAGGACACGAAGGAAGAAAAAAAGAGAAGGAAGAAATGCTTAACTGAACTGTATTGGACTAAAAGCCTTTCTAGTCGTCTTTAGACGACTTTTGCTATTAGCCTCAGAATTTATTCTGAGGTGGGCTAAATGAGAATGAAATAGCCCTGACTCCCCACTCACAAATTCCAATTGCGGCGGAAATGGAAGAAGCCTTCTAAAAACTCTTGCAAAGCAATATTGCTATTTAACTTTTGCTTACTCCACTCTCTTGCAGCTTGTTCCAGAATTTCTGAAAAACTGGGATAGACAGGAGATAGATTTGCCAAATCTTTGACTTTAATTTTTTGGGACATTGCTAAGGCAATCAAATTAATCAATTCTCCAGCTTCTGCGCTCAATATCGAAGCTCCCAAAATTTCACCGTTGCGTAGCACAATTAATTTACATATACCAGTGGTTTCGTCCCGAAGTTGGGCTGCTGCAACTGTTTTAAAATATTGACGCAAAACTAAAACTTCATCTCGACTAAATAGGCGTTTTGCCTGTGCCTCTGTCAAACCCACTTGCGCCACCATCGGCACAGAAAACATTGCCCAAGGAATGGAGCCATAATTTACTCGTAACCTGGGGAAAAATAGTGCATTGTTCAGGGCAATTTTTGCTTCATAATTAGCGATATTGGCATAGTCGTAACCACCAATTACATCACCACAGGCATAAATGCGGTGGTTAGTAGTTTGTAGTTTATCATTCACAACTAAACTCCGCCGATGCCATTTCACGCCTACTGTTGCCAAATTTAGGGATTCAATATTCGGCTGTTGTCCAGTCGCCACTAAAATTTGATCGGTTTCAATGGCTTTGTCTCCTGCTTGAATCCATTTTTTATTCTCAATCAGCTTCACCTGAGTCACTATTTTATCGGTGAGGACGCGCACACCTTCGACTTCCAACTGCGCCTGAAGCAATATGGCTATTTCAGGGTCGATATTGGGTAGAAGATATGGATACTTGACCACCAGTGTCACACTACAACCAAACCGCGCTAAAATTTGAGCGATTTCAATGCTTTGGGGAATCCCGCCGATAATGACCCAATTTTTGGGTAGTGTCGCTTCCTTTAGGGATTGCCAAATATTAGAAAGGGTTAGATAGCCAGTAGTTTGCAATCCTTCAATCTCTGGAATTTCTGGACGCGAACCACTAGCTAGCAAATAAGTACGGGCGCGTAGTCGGCGATTATTAACGGTAAAAGCAAGTTGGGGTGAAGATTGAAATTGACCGCTACCAACAATAATATCAACTCCCTGCGCGGCTAATATGGCGGGAGAATGCTGTTCTTTGAGATTTGAGGCGATGCATTGAGCATATAGCATCGCTTCTTGCCATGCCATAAATACGTGGCATTCTTCTGAGGTATCAGTATGTGTGGCATGGATACCAAAACTAGCGGCATCATTCAACTTTTGTGCCAGTTTACCAATTTCGGTAAGAGCATGGTAATGAGTAAACCTGTAGTCTACTTTAGGTTCCACCAGGGCGACTGTAGCACGTAGTTGGGTGGCAGCAAGGGCAGCGTAGTATCCAGCAAGACTGCCGCCAATAATTACAACATCATAGTCAATTGTCATTTATCAATTGTCATTTGTCATGGCGGAGAATGGAGAATGAAAGTTACCTCATCTTCCCTATTCCCCACTCAGCGCTGTTAGTAAGCGTTGGTTATCGGACTCTTCACGTACAGCAACCCGGAAAAAACGATCGCCTAGTTCTTTAAAGCTAAGGCAATCACGGATTAAAATCTGGTGATGCTTGAGTAATTGTTGCTGTAACTGCGAAGTAGACTTCTGGGACTCAACCAGTAAAAAGTTAGCAGCACTTACTTGGGGTTGGAATCCTAAGATTTTAGCCAAACCCTGAAAGAGTTGGTTTCGTGCAGGTGGTAGCCATGCCCAGGTTTGCTGCTGAAACTCCGTATCTTGGAGTGCCGCAATTGCCGCCGCCGCCGCTAGGGTGTTGACGGGCCAGGGGTCACGCCATTGCTGCCATTTAGCTAGGCAGTCGGGGTGTGCGATCGCATATCCTAATCGCAGTCCGGGGAGACTGTAAAATTTAGTTAGCGATCGCAATATTACTAAATTTGCATATTCCTGCACTACTGGAATCAGGCTTTGTTCCTCATCAGGCGGTACAAAATCCATAAATGCTTCATCCACCACAACCAAAGCAAATTGCTCCAGGTAGGGCAAAATAGAGTCCCGTGAAAATATTTTTCCGGTTGGGTTGTGGGGATTATTCAGCAATAGTCCTTTGTGATTTCTCTTTTCTCCTTTCTCCTTGGTCAATGACCAATGACCAGTGACCAATGACAAAGGACACTCCAGCACATTAGCGTTATACGCTGCCAAGGTTCGGTAATAGTCGCCAAAGGCTGGAGTGATTAAAATTGTCGCGGCTAATTGAGCCAATTCTCTACCTAATAAAGTAAGTAATTCTGCGGAGCCGTTACCCGGCAGAATCCACTCAGGAGGTAGTTGATGGAAGTGACTGAGAGCTAGTCTCAGTTCACTATAATTTGGGTCTGGATAGTGCTTAAGATTACCAAGTTGGGACATTATGGCAGCGATCGCGCTGTTTGGAGGCCCCAACGGGCTGATGCTAGCAGAAAAATCCAGAATAGCATCAGGGGGACAGCCAGCCAGTGCTGCTGCCCAGGCTAAATTTCCCCCGTGTGCAGGTTGCCGCATTAAAAAAGGGTTCCCGAAGACAGAACCTATGCTTTTGGGGGTGCTACCTTTTCTCTAAACAGTTTTCCTGCGGAGAAGGCAGGAACCCTCGTCGCTGGGATTTCCATCTTTTCATTTGTTTTCGGGTTGCGACCTTCACGAGCTTTACGTTCCCGTGATTCAAATGAGCCAAATCCCACCAATGTTACCTTATCACCAGAGGAAACCGCTTCAATAATCGTTTCCAAAGCGGCAGTTAAGACTGCATCCGCTTGTTTCTTGGTAACACTAGCTTTTTCAGCTACGGCATCAACTAATTCACCTTTGTTCATATCAAACTCCTGAAGGTTTACTTGAGATTCGTTACGGATGCACATGGTACATCCGTACTGAAATCTTGGTTCGCGGGAATAAAAAATCATCCTTTGGGAGTATTTTTACTCAAAACGGCTGTACATCCCATCGGCTCGACTTTTCAATGAATCATTCTAAGGTGTTGTAGCCTGATGTGGATAGATGAAACCATTAATTTATATAGATTTCAGGATTTTTTGTCATTTTAGGGTAGTTGTTTCACTAAAAACCACCTCTACGGTAGGAAAAAATACCTATTAAGAACTACGTAGGGGCAGCCCACCAGAGGCATTGTGAGGATAACAGGGGAGGAGGGAGAGATATAATTATGAATACTAGATTAGCTATATCAGAAGTGTCTGAGGCAGGGTACTAAATATTTGGGCCAATTTCTACAATCGCTTTACCCGATCGCAGGCATTCTAGAGCATCTGAAAATGTAGGCGTAAGAATTTGTCTGAGATTACGATTTGTGACATTGCCACAAGTTACCCAAGGAATTCAAAATTATTGTTTCTTCTGTTTAACCTGAATTCAACGCCTTAATATAATGTCTGTCTAAATTAGCCCAATTAAAAGTACTCTGAGAGATTTTACACGCAAAACTATCCCTCTCCGACTTGGAGCTACGGTGTACACACATCTCTGTACAGACCCAAAATTGTTGGAGATCCCCCTAAATCCACGCCACATGCTCCACTTGGGGAGACCCCAAGACCGCAGTGGCTCCCCGATAAATTGGGGGACTTTAAGAGACTTTTGCCCCCCAATTTATCGGGGGTTGGGGGGATCAAAAGCCTATGAGGCAACTCTATAAGACTTGTGTGTACACCGTAGCCGACTTGGAGAGGGACATACTTGAACTTTAGTTCAAAGCAAAAAGAGGTGTAAGAATTTGAGCCAAAGGTGACTCGCCTGCTCATCATCTTTATCTATCTACCAGGAATCTTCAACCCCCGCCGCTCAAGAATTTGGCGCACTTCTGGGCTGGGATTGTAGTTGTAGCCGTAGGAGGAGTTTTCAGAGTCATCCATAATTTGAGGCGTGAGCAATACAACCACCTCATTGCGCTGATTGGATCTATTTGTCTTTCTAAACAGCGCACCAATCAGTGGAAGATCGCCCAAAATAGGAATCTTGGAGATACTTGTCCTATCTTGGTCTTGGATAATCCCTGAGAGAATGAGCGTCTGACCATCTCGTAAGCGAATTAAGCCAGAAGTCAGAGAACGTTCAGACACTAAGATAATTTGTCCATTTCCTGTATCTTGTGAGGCTGTAGGAGCGCTGACAGTAGGAGCAACCGATAGAGAAACGAAACCATTATCGTCAATCCGGTCAATTTTCACATTTAATGTTAAACCAACTTTTTGTTTCTCAATTGTTCTTTCTGTCCTCGATCCACCCGAAGTATCTGTTGTTTGGAGCGTTATGTTTCCTACTACTTCCTGAGTCAGATTTACAAGAGCCTGCTGACCTTCTTGCACAATCAAGGTTGGGTCGGTCAAAATTTTGGCATTGCCATTTGTCACTTGAGCTTGCAAGCTACTGAGAAGACGTTTGGGAAACTGGTATAGAGAAGACAAAGCTGTAGTAGCTGTACCCAAAGTACCTTGTGTGATACTTGATGTACCATCAGCGTTCCTTGTAATGATGTTATCGGTCGCTGGAGTAATATTAGTGAAACCTGGTTGTAAGGCGTTTGTACTAGCGGGCGAAATAGGTTGATAAAAAGAGCCACTTCCTGGGTTTGCGATTCTAGTGACGTTACCATTTGCGTCTACCACTACCGTACCTGGGGTAGTTCCTGGAATAGATACAGTACCGTTGGGATTAACAAAAGGGGTTCCTGTCAGTGGATTCGTAATAGTAGGTGTCTGAGTCACACTGTTTGCTACTTCAGAACTAGTAGCTGGTCTGGAACCACCGAAATTAAAAGATGCTGCACCACCATCACTGCTGAAGTAGTTGTTGCCAAGCCCAAAAGAAAAGCTAGTGTTGTAGTCTTGGGTGTTATTGAGGTTAACATCGATAATCTTGACATTGACTACTACTTGACGACGGCGGATATCAAGCTGAGTTAGTTGAGCCATCGCCATCTCAACTAGCCGAGGAGGACCAATCAGGGTCAAAGAATTGGTGCGCTCATCTCCTAATGCCTGTAGACCTCTAAGTAATGGGTTAGAGTCTTTGTAATCAACACGTTGAGTTTCAACTTTGGTTTCTGTAGTCGTCTGAGTTTGGGTAATAGGAGCAGCTGCATTGCCAACAGCTATGGCACTAACACTAGTGACTTGCCGTTCTCGGCTGACAGCACTTTCTGCCCCTAAACCGACCAGAAAGTTTAGGGCGACTCCCACTGTTACCTGATTGAGTCGCAGGCTACGCATAACCATATCACGGGTCGCATTAGGTAGTTTAGGCCCTACAAAAACTGTGCGATTACTGCGGTTAGCTTCTAAACCACTCAAACGCAAGACGTAGTTAAACACATCTTGAACTGGTTCGTTTTCTATATCTAACGAGATTGTTTGAGAAGTTGCCTGTGCAGTACCACCTTGCTCGCTGCCAACATAAGCTAGGTTCAAATTAGCAGCACGAGCAAGCAGTGACAAAACCTCACGCACTGGCGCATCTCGCAAGACTAAACGAGGTACACGCTCCTGAGTTCCTAAGTCAATTGTGCTAGGAGAAGCATCGGTAGCGGAAATAGCAATATCTCCCACCGGTGGGGCAACGGCTCTGGGTAAGAAAGGTGGAGCCTGACTCAGAGGTTGGCCGGGCCCAGCAGCTTGTGCAGGTTTTCCGTCAATGGTAATTTCTGGGTTTGGAACTAGAACACCTGAATTTTGACCAGATTGGGCTGGAGTAGTCGCAGGCGGCGCTGTGGATGTTGGCGCTGTTGGCGTTGGTGCTGATGCTATAGTGCCTGCGGATGGGCTAAAGCCGAGTGTAATTCCATTTTGCGATCGCACCACCGGTTGACTCTCAGGTGTATTGTTGCTCCCCGTTACCGTCACCCGGATGCTATTGGCATCAAGCTGATTAACCTCGACAGACGCAATTCCTGGCGCTGGGCTATCTTGACGAAAGCTATTACCTTGTGGTAATCGTAATTGAGTATTGATAATATCTGCGACTAAAGTCTTGCCTCTTTTTGTAGTGAAAACTTGGGGGCGCGAACCCGAAGAAGTTTTCAAAGCAACGCTAATTCCACCATTAACTGGACTTAACTGTACATTAGTAACTTGACTAATTTGTGCCCAAACTGGTTGCGCTGCCAAAAATACAAAAGCGGCAGTACCCAATATAAAACTATTACCGTGAAGCTGTTTCACAGTTCATTCCTCACCTTATAAAACCTTGTTTACAAAAAATTGTGAGAAATTAGGAGTTAGGAGTGAATAGTTAGGAATGATAACTCCTAACTATTCACTATTAACTCTTAACTCCTAACTTCTCGTTCCTAACTACTTTTTCGGGGCAGCTTTAGCAGCGGCGGCAGCTATTTCTTCTGCACTAAGTGGCATCAATACCTGTAACTGGAATGATGTATTAATCGCTGCTGGCCCAACCTGTACAGGTGTTTTATCTAATGGGGATCTTGACTCTACTGGAGCCAAAGTTGCTTGATAATCTTTAACTATTAACAAAGGCTGTAACCGCTCAATGTTACGAATTATCGATTGTGTTTGCTCATAAGTTCCTGTAATTTCAGCATTGATACTGCTGCGTTCCAGCTTCCCGTCAACCTGTAATCCTAAAGTTCCATCAATAATCGGTTCTGGCTTTTGGGAAACTGGCACAAACTTCTTCAGTTTGGCTCTGACTGCATTAACAGAAGTTGGAGTATTTCCAGACTCAATTAAGCGGTTCAAATCTAACAGTAATGTATCTAAACTTTTTTCGTTAGCGAATAAAGCTAAAACTTGTACTTTTTGCTGTTTTGCCTGAGCTAATTCCTGTTTAACTTTGTCAATCTGTTTGATATTGGCTTTTTTTTGCTCAATTTGCCCTTGCAGTTCAGAGCTTTTTGCTTGCTGCTGCTGATAGCTTTCCAAAGCTGGCATCAGCAAGTTTAACAATATATAACCTGCTCCTGCTAAACCAATTACCCCCACCAAAATGCCAATGATTTTTGGTGTAAAGGCAATGCCAAATATCACGGGGTGGGCCGGCGTTTCCGAGTTGAATTCCCCACCATGTTCGGCAAAATTTAAATCATCACTCAGCGTCATTTTGAAATGACTCCTGTTTGTTGCATACTACGAATTCGAGTCACTAACCCCACTGTGCCTTTTTTTTCCAACTCTCGGATTAATTCCGAAGCTGGAACATCGCTCATAGTCGATTGAATAGTATATTTAACTACTTGAGGTGGCTTAATTATTACACCATTAGTAGGTTGAGCCGTACCTGGTGGTATAGGAGCATCCACTAAGGCTGCTGTTATAATTCTGCTTTCTGTGGACTTCAAGAATCGAGACTGTTGTAAACTTAATAAGAAATCATTGACATCGTTAAAAGAACGAGCCAATCCGGTAATTTCTAATCCTCCAGCAGGATTGTTTGGGGGCTGGCCTGCCGCTACTGCAATGGGTGGAGTTTGCTTGATAGTTTCGATTTGCACTGCGGCTGGAATGCGATCGCGCAAATCTTGCAGCATTGCTGACCAAGGTCGAATCTGGTCAAATACAGTGACTAATGCTTGAGTTTCCCCTTTAATTGCACTCGTCTCGGCTTTGATTTTGTTAAGATTTCCTATTTCTGTATCTAACCTCTTGCTTTCTTGGTCTAGTTGTGCAATTTGACCATTTAATTCAACAATCTTCCCTTGCAATAACCACCAAGCAACTCCCAATAAAGCTGGAAGACCTACACCTACAGCAACTCCTATATACACTGGTGTCAAATTTCCTGTAGGCAGGTTTAGGGATATTCCTCCCTTTCTCTCAGGCTTTTTCTGATATGCTGGGCGATCTTTTAGAAAGTTAACATCTAGGCTATACATTTTGTTACACCTCCCGCATTCCTAGACCAAGTACGATCGCCAACCCAGAGCGTTGCACCTGTGGATATTTCTCAGTGTCAACTTCCAAGGATAAAGAGCCGATTGGATCTATTTGGGTAGTTGGCAAGCTCAGTCGTTGGGTAAAGAATTCATCTAGCTGCTGGAGTCCACCTCCTGGGCCAGCTAATATAATCTGCGCTACCTCCAAATTTTCACTTTGATTGAGGTAAAAATCGATGGAACGGCGCAGTTCATCTGTTAGTTCTCCCAATACTCTTAATATGGCTGCCATACCAGGATCGAGTTCGGTAACGCCGGTTTTCCCGCCGTCTATGGGAGTTGGAGGAATAATCATTCCATATAACAGTTCCATATCTCGTGATGTGGGTAAACTCATTGCCCTTGCTAAGGCTGTTTGCATTTGATAAGTTCCGATTGGAACTGTGCGCGAAAATTGCGGCACTCCGTTAACGATGATGGCAATTTCTGTACTGTCGAACTCTATATCAACTAGTACTGCTGCTTCTTGCGGCCCAAATTGTCGCAATTGCTCGCGAATAGTCCGAATCAGAGCAAAACTGTTAATTTCTAAAACATCAATTTGTAATCCTGCCTGCTCAAATGTACTGATATAGGTATCCGTAATCTCTTTGCGGGTGGCAACTAGGAGTACATGTACTTTTTCAATGCCATCTTCATCTACAAAGTACCCAAGTTTCTGATAATCTACATCAGCCTCTTCACGAGGATAGGGTAAATATAAACCTGCTTCATGGTTGAGTACCATTTCTCGCAGTTCTTTGTCATCTAACTCTGCTGGCACTGGTATAATCCGAACGATAGAATCTCGCCCTGGTACACCAGTAGCAACACGAGAAGTTTTAATTTTGCTCTCAGCTAGCGCCTGCTGGATTAATTGCGCCATTGCTGCGGGGTCGGTGATTTGACCATCGATAACTACACCTTCGGGAACTGCTACCGATATAAAGGTTTCTAGTTTCATGCCTTGACGCTGCTTGCGTAGCTGAACTACATTGACCCGTTCGGGAGCAAGTTCAATGCCGACCCCTTTATTTGATTTGCCAAACAGACTTTTGAAGCTTTTTACCACAGTTGTGCCCGCTGGACTGCTAAATTGAAAATTTAAATGATACTAAAAACGGACTTGGTGCTAATTAATTTATTTAGCCTATAATCTCGACAATTCTGTCTAAGCTTTTCACACCTATCAAGCGTAAAAATACTGGGAAAATGATTCAATTGCGAAAATTTAAACAACTTGTTGCTTTTGTAATGCTTGGCTTATTAACCAGTTGGATTGTAAGTTGCAGTACAAGTAATGTCAGTACAAATACAAAACAAGTTAATTCAGGAGCAGCAACTATTGAGTTTTGGACAATGCAACTCCAACCTCAATTTACCGACTACTTCAAAAACCTAATTGCGAATTTTGAATCGCAAAATCCAGGTATAAAGATTAGCTGGGTCGATGTACCTTGGGCGGCTATGGAGAACAAAATTTTAACAGCTGTCTCAGCAAAAACGCCACCTGATGTAGTTAACCTCAATCCGGGTTTTGCTTCCCAGCTTGCAGGACGAAATGCCTGGTTAGATTTAGATGCAAAAGTCTCAAACGATATACGTTCCTCCTATCTACCAAATATCTGGGAATCTTGTACGCTTAATGGCAAGAGTTTTGGGATTCCTTGGTATCTCACCACACGGTTAACCATTTATAACACTGATTTATTAAAACAGGCAGGTATCAATAAAGTCCCTGCAACCTACGGAGAATTAGCACAAGCAGCGCAACAAATTAAAGATAAGACAGGGAAATATGCCTTTTTTGTGACGTTTGTACCGCAAGATTCTGGTGAAGTACTGGAATCTTTTGTACAAATGGGAGTTGCCCTAATAGATGCTGATGG
Organism: Nostoc sp. 'Peltigera membranacea cyanobiont' 213; assembly: GCF_002245975.1. Taxonomy (NCBI): domain Bacteria; kingdom Bacillati; phylum Cyanobacteriota; class Cyanophyceae; order Nostocales; family Nostocaceae; genus Nostoc; species Nostoc sp. 'Peltigera membranacea cyanobiont' 213. Next base: position 16,921 of record NZ_NOLI01000151.1, read on the forward strand.
GAAAGCGGCGTTTAATTCAGCACCAGGTAAGGCAGCGTTTCAGTATTGGGTGGACTTGTATAAAAAAGGATTACTGCCTAAAGAGGCTTTAACGCAAGGACATCGCCACGCGATTGATTTATACCAATCTGGAGAGACTGTGTTTCTAGCTTCGGGGCCAGAGTTTCTAAAAACGATCGCTAATAATGCCCCGAAAATCGCCCAAGCCACGGGAATAGCCCCTCAATTGACTGGTGACACGGGCAAGAAAAATGTCGCTGTGATGAACATAGTTATTCCCCGTGACACTAAACAACCAGATGGCGCTGTGAAGTTTGCTTTATTTGTCACCAATGACGAAAATCAGTTAGCTTTCGCTAAAGCGGCAAATGTCTTACCTTCTACAGTCAAAGCATTGTCTGATAGTTACTTTAAAGATGTTCCGGCTAATGCTTCAATAGTAGAAAAAGCGCGAGTTATGAGTGCTACAGAACTGCACCAGGCAGAAATATTAACCCCTAATTTGAAGGATTTTAACAAACTGCAAAAGGCAGTTTATGAGAACTTACAAGCAGCAATGTTAGGGGAAAAAACTGTAGATAAAGCCGTAGAAGATGCGGCGCAAGAGTGGAATAATAGGTAATTCGTAATTCGTAATTCGTAATTCGTAATTATGATTTACGAATTATATTGGCGGTTTTTAGAAAGTCGCCTACTAGATAAAGAGAACCACATACAATAATTAAATCGTCTGTGGTAACTGCTTCTAGTGCTGTGAATAAATCTGGATGGATTTGGCGATCGCTTAATTTGGGACAAAGGCTATAAGCTAGGTTTGCTAATTCCTGTAGATCGGCGGAAGTTCTACCCGGCCAAGATTCTACTGGTATTGGCACTAAAAAAAGGCGATCGCCTGGGCGTAGCAGGGCAGTAAAAATATCAGCATGATCCTTATCGGCAAACATTCCCATAACCCAAGTGACGGGTTTGGGGTTAACTGGGTCTAAGCTATCAATATACTGGCGAAGAACTTGGGCAGCAGCTGTATTATGAGCGCCATCAAGTAATAATTTATGGTTGTTCCAGGTAGTCCATTGCATCCGCCCTGGCCATTGGGTTTTTGCCATGCCGTTAATTATGGCTTCTTCAGAAATCTGCCAACCCCGTTGTTGGAGAATTTCTAAAGCTGCTATTGCCAAAGCTGAATTTGCTAGTTGAATTTGTCCCGCTAATGGCAAAGGATATTTAATTAATTGAGAATTTTTAAGTGTTTGATATTCTGCCGATCCTGTAGCGATTTGACGGGCGGGTTGGGGCGTAAAAATTGGGCATTGTAATTCTAAAGCACGCGATCGCACAACTTCTTCTGCGTCCGGTGGCAATCCTCCAACCACAACAGGACATCCAGGTTTGAGAATACCAGCTTTTTCTTTAGCAATGTCCGCGATCGTGGGGCCAAGTTGCTGCCAATGTTCTCGGCTGATGGAAGTGATGATAGTAACCAAGGGTTCCAAGGAAACATTTGTAGCATCCAAACGCCCTCCTAGTCCGACTTCTATCACAGCCACATCGACTTGTTGCTGGGCAAAATATAACCAAGCAGCCGCCGTAATTACTTCAAACTGAGTCGGGTTCCCATATTTCTCTGAAAAGGTTTGATTCCCCTTATCCTCTCTTTTTAATTGGGAAACATACTCTCCCTTCTCAAGGAGGGTTGGGGGGATCTCCTCGTCACCAGACCGAATAACCGCTTGGACTTTTTCTAATAATTGGCTCAATTCCTCTGAGGAAATTGGCTGTTCATTTAAACAAATACGTTCCGTCCAATCGACTAAATGCGGTGAAGTGTAGCGTCCTGTGCGATAACCAGCCTCAGTAAGTACTGAAGAAAGATAGGCACAGACTGAACCCTTGCCATTAGTACCAGCAACATGAATTACCGGAATTTGGTGATGAGGATTGCCGAGATTTGCCAATAAGTTGACAATGCGATCGAGTCCGAGATGGACACCAAACCGTTGAAGGGGTTGTATTACAGAATCAATATCCAAGGGGGAGTGGGGAGT
>NZ_NOLI01000152.1:0-18914 GCF_002245975.1 Nostoc sp. 'Peltigera membranacea cyanobiont' 213
GTATTTTCAACCTCGGATGACGACACAGAATTTGCATGAACTTTTGTGGACAATTTTCCCACAAAGTCAACACCCTACCTTGACACTATCATTTTGGAGCGCATGAGTGCGATTGCTTTTTTACCGATGTTTGCTTTTTTTACGCAGTGCGTGAGAAGTCCCAACACGCCCGACATGGTGAATGTACTTTGCAGTTGTTGCCGGCGAAGCATGGCCCAAATCTGCTTGCAAGTCAAAATCAGAAGCTCCATTTTTCTTAGCCAGCGTCGCATGAGTGTGGCGCAGAAAGTGGGCACTGAACTTAATTCCCGCACTAGCAGAAATTTCCGCCATCATCAACCGCAATCCGCGATCGCTTAGAGGTTTACCTCTGTCTCGCCGACTGGGACTAATGCTGCTGAGGCGACGGTTGACCGTTGCTTCCTTCAACCCAATAGCCAGTAGCTTGGCCTTATATTTCAACACCACCGCCACCGCCCGTTTCTCGGTCAGGTGCAGAAATTCCAACACGCTATCAACATTCGGCTCAATACCAGTCATCGCCACAAAAAATTTCCGCAAATCTTTCTGGTATTCGCGCCGCGTACTAGGTGCGCGAATATTGGCGAGCATCAAAGCAATGACATCCCGTTCATCCTCCGTTGCCGCAAAATACCGCTCAATTGGGGCTGAAAGAGATTTTTTTAATATACTTACCCCATGCCTCAAGCGGCGGCGGGAGCAACCTCGACCACTCATAAGGGAATGGAGTTTCCCGCCGCTTTCTATGAACAAGCCCCCAAAGGGATGTTGTTGGTCAACAAATCTGTACTTATACCAATTTGAAAAAAGAATGCGACATATACACAGCCCCAAACGCTTGTCCTGTCTTGATTCTTAATTTTGAATTTTGAATTGGTATTAGATTAGGATTGGCAGGTTTAATCGAGAACACCTGTTTTGCGATCGCATTTTCGCAAAACAGGTGTTCGACCATAAAACTAGTAGCATAACCCGCTTTTGTCACTTTCCGGGAGGGCGATTGCTAGAAGCCTCATGAGGCAATCAATACAAGCTATCCTATTAGAAAAAAATAGGTCTTGTATTTGTGATTAGAAAATAATCGTGCTCCGGCGTAGCCCGTCGTAGACATCGCTTGCTATGCAAAAGCTCTAGAATTCAGCAATAGCAAATGTTTTCGGAGAGTGACAGAACAGGGATAACTAAGTCGGCGTGAATATTTATCGTTAAGATAAGGCAGAGGGCAGACGGCAGAACAGAAGAGGGTTTGAGTTGATTTTACTTTTCGTTAGTTACATATTTCTGTTTATTTGCACCGTTCCACTTATCTTTTGATTCCTAGTTGATTCAAGGAATTTAAACAAAAATAATTAGATGCACAAAAATGCACAGTTTGATGATTCAGAAATAGATGTTCATATTCAGCCAAAAAAGCTGGATGTGTAAATAGAGGTTGTAACAGTAAATATTCTAAATTTACTGCAATATTACGTTGAGACAATTGGTTTAATAATTCGGTTGCTTGCGCTTCTTTATTCCAGCTAGCGATTAATCGAAAAAAAGCGGGAATAATCTCTTCTGATTGCCAAAAAATCGATTTTGTTAAACCTATTTTATTCAAAGCATTAATAACTTCAAAACACCAATATTGATAAAGTTTCAATTGTTGTAATGAATCATCAAAAATGCTCAGAGCAATAACGGCAGCTAAAGGGTGAATTCGCGCATTCAGGGCAAATTCATTAGTTAAAAATAACCCGATATCTCGTTTTTGTCGCTCAGGATGCTGGGTTAACCAAACTAATTTTTGATACAGTTCACTATTATCTGTTAAAATTGCCCCTCCTTCGCCGGCAAATACTGATTTACCTACGGTAAATGATACAACTAAGGCATCGGCTAAAGCACTGGCAGGAATGCCCTCTCGATATGCTCCTAAACTTTGAGCTGCATCTGCTATATACCAAAGTCCATATTCATCAGCAATTTGCCGTAAAGCTACTTGATTGCAAGGGTTTCCATATATATCTACTGCTAAAATAGCACGGGTATTCGATGTAATTTTTTGCCGGACTGATTCAGGTTCTAGGGTTAAAGTTTGGGAATTAACTTCAGCAAAAATCGGACGATTTTCTAGTAAAAGAAACCCAGCTAAAGATGCGCCATAGGTGTAGGGAGTAGTGATAAATTCTTCTTTTTTGAGATTCAGTGCCAGGCCAATGGCTAAAAGTCCAGTAGTAGCGTTAGAGACGCAAAGAGCATATTTTTTACCATAGTGATTTTTGAGTTTAAGTTCTAACTGAAAAACTGCCCCTGCACCTGCTAAATGTTGTTCTGCTAAACCTTGATCCTCACAAGCTTGTTGCCAATATTTAGTAATGGCTGCTAATGTTTTTGCGGTGTTCATAGTGTCTTGATTATCTTTTGATTTTTAACTTTTTTCTACAAATTAGCGTGGGGTTTCAAGTCCTCAATTCGTTGATCGAGTTCAGTTTGGTTGATTTCACTGGTTTGGAGATGAACTAACCCTTGCAGATGCTCAGGGAAAGGATAAGAAGCTAAATTCCCACTCCAAGGTAGAAAGGATTGAGAAGAACAGGCTTTAATTGCCCATAAATCGCTGTAAATGGCAGATAAAGTATCCGTGGTAATGCTCAAATCATGGGCAGAAAATAAAATCGCTTCTGGTGTAAGATGTTCTTTAATTAACAGAGCATTACTGAGGGCAGCACGAATATGGCGGGGATTTGCGCCTTTACGAGCGAAAATTGCCGCAGCTTCAACGATCGCGGGATGAGTTAATTCTCCTCTATCCCCCCCTAAAAAAGCAGTAGGGTGATTATGACTGAGCCGTTGAGCGATCGCCTGTACAATAGCTGGATAATCTTCTCTTAATGGTTGCAATACAGGAATAGCAACAAAACGCGATCGCATGGCTGCACCCATTCGCCAAGGACAGTTGGTAGTAGCAATCAACAGCGATTGTCCCCGGCGGCTTTCATCAGCAAGTGCTGTCAACAAAGCGGCTGTGACAGCTCTAGTTGCTCCGGAATCTCCGTTAAATTCGCTTCTTTCTAAAGGTAAAGCTTCCGTAATTTCATCGACAAAAGCTAAATTCGGTATCCATTCCCGTAATACTCGCTGTTGTAATTCTGCTTTGCGTTCTGTTTCCCCGACAATCCCAGTTTTCGGGCTGTGCATCTGGTATGCGGCTACACCCGCCTGTTTGGCAATGATCATGCTCATTTCCGTTTTGCCTGTACCTGGAGGGCCTACTAACAACACATTTGCAGGCATGGCAGGATTACCTACTGCTAAGGCTTTGGCTAATTGTTGTAAAATACTTTTGGCAAAGCAAGTATTTATACCCTGCAATGTAGTTTCAGCAGAAATACGAGTCGTATCTAACACCGTTAAGGTTTGCTCAGAAATCGCCTGGACATCTAAACTCTTTTGCGCCACTAACTCACGGGCGGTTACAGGTCGTGTGGTAAGATGGGAGGCGCGTAACAAAGATTCTAAGCCTTGATTGGGCGTGTTAGAGGTCAAAAAGGCGATATTCTCCCAAGTTAGGTCAGTTTGTAAACTAGCTTGACTGTAGATGTTCTGGGCAACTTGCACAAAAACTTGTTTAGCATGACAATCTGGTTGGGGCAGACAAATAGAATACAAAGCAGAACGCACTAAGGAATCGATTAAAGAAGCTTCTTGGACATGAAAACAGAGTAAATTACCACTGCGACGGAGTGCTAAACTTTGGGCGGTAATATGGGAAAGTTCTGTGGCAACAATTTGGGCGTTGCTTTGCCCTGAATGATTGCATTGCGGAACTAAGTGTTCACCAAAAAACAGCAGGAAACAAAAACGCATCGGTTTACCATCAACCCAAGTTACTCCTTGGGTGGGAGTGCGACATAAACCCGCCACGCCCCGGACAATATGGGCAACTTCTTGATCATCTTGGGGAATATCTAAAAGATTATGCGATCGCAAAACAGTAGTAATTGTCTGACGATCCTTTTCTTTCTCAATGCTACTAAGGTCATAATCTACTCCTTCTGCCAAAGAGTAAGTGATTAAAACCATACCATAGCGATCACGTAGTTCTGTACGCAGGATTTCCAATAAAGGCCCCATGCGTTTGCCATCAAAGTAAATATCTAAATCACGCAGATTGCGGCCAGAGAGTAAAAAAGCACAACGACCTTCAGCAATGGCATGATGCAGTGGTTGTAAGGCAATGTTCATGATTTTTCATTGAGTTGATTTTTTGGGAAAACCCCTCTTTCAACCTTTGTTAGAGGGAAGAGAGGCTTTGAAGACTACAGAAGAGGCTATAATCTGGCGTTGCTGAGTAGAAATATGAATTTGTATCACGCACCAGGCGCAGAGTCGCAGAGAGTAAGAGTTGAGAAGAGTTGATTTTTTAATTTCATATTCAAATTCAGCAACGCCTATAATCTTTTAAAATTTCTGTGGCGTTTGTTGTTGCGAAGCAGGACGATGAACAGCTTTGGGTTGGGAAGTGGTAGTTTGGTTTTGAGTCTTTTTAGTCGGACGTTTACGTACAAAGTCTTTGGCGGCTTCGAGTTCGCAGATACCACCTGTAAACTTGCGTTCCGGAGGTGCATAAATGACTCCTTGCTCTTTCAAAGCAGCTTCAAAAGCATCTAAAATCTGATCGCAAGAGCGATCGCTTATGCCAATAATTTCTGTAGCCATTTGTACAGGATGATCTGGGTTAGTAGCAATTTCTGTGACTAAACTGCGCCCTGTGTCATCACTAGCAATCAAGCGTACTATACCATTGACCATAGTTGCAGAGGATTCTAGCGGTGTAAATCCTATCTTGAGGGTGGCATTATGGCAGGCTAGAACTAAATTGTCCACTACAACCTGTTGATGATTAACTTCTAATTGTTGGACAAAGTTATTCAAGGCAGTTTTAGCTGATTCTAGAGAAGCGGCTGCTTTTAGCGGTGTCCAACTTTGTTCAATTGTCTGAGGATTAACGGTAACATAAACATTAGCAGCCACCAAAGCAGCCACTTGAGCCGCTTCAGTAATCGGTAAGTTCGATTTTTGGGCGAAATCCATAGCTTGTTGTTGCAGAACTTGAGCCTGTTGGCGAAGATTTTGGGTAGAAACCACTACAGTAGGTTGATTAGCCGTGAGCGATTCAGTCACTTGTTGATAAATACTCTGAGCTTTGGTACTCAGTGTTTTTACTGGTGATGATATTAAAGAATGTTGCTTTGGTTTAATAGTAGGTTGAACGCTTTGGATGGTGGGAACTTTGCGAATTGCAGACATGATGAATAGACTCCTAATTTGGTAATTTTTGTTTTTAATCTGGTTGTACTTCTCGCTCGTTATTACGAACTTGGTTATCTAGTAGTTGTCGATAATAATCACGTTCTGCTTGTGTTTGTGCCTCTACATCCACCTCTGCATTAGGTAGATTGGGATTGGGTGGGTTAGGATGAGGGCGAACAGGTGCCGCAGGAGTTTCATCTTCTCGTGTTTCGGGAGGAAGGATAATCACTTGGTCTCTAAACCATTTATTGATAAATAGAGCAGTATCACGGCTAAAAGGGCCAGCATTCAAAGGATGATTAGGGTGTCTGTCGTTATAGTCATTGAGAACTTGAGCAAAACGAATGTAAAACCTTTCAACATTTCTACCTGCTTTGCGGTACTGAGAATCAAAGTAGTTAATATCGCGTTGAATACGCCAACGGCAGTAATGAAACCAAACAAAAGCTTGAGCGTTGTAAATCTGTTCTCCACCGTAGACTATCAGAGCATCGGTTACACCCGCTAAGATAATCATGGCTAGAGAAGTAGTAAGATTATAGGCTGCCCACCAATCTTCTCTGGCAAACATAGTGCCGACAATCAGTAGAGGAGCAACTAAAATCATCACTGTACCGGCAGTTTCCCAAGCCCGAACATTGGCATCTTGCGTTTGCATGGCGTGGCGACGACCTAAAGAAATACAAAGCTCAAAAACTAATAAAAGTATGGGAACCACTACGGTAGATACTCGAACTTGCCATGCTTTTTCATCTTCAAAGGGTGTACTAGCTAGATAATTGACTGGCGCATTAATTAAGAAGTAATTCAGTAAGACAACAGCGATGGCACCCAAGGCAAAGGTGCAATGACCCATTGTTGCCAAAGGCCCAGCATTAGCATAGCTAGGAGAGTCATATTCTAATCTTTGCAAGCGATCGCTTTTAATTTTTCCCCGCGTTTGGGCAGCTATACCCTTTTGCACATGGGTACGAATTTCATCTAAATTACGGTTCAGAACTGCTTGAGTTTTTTGGCGTTCTCTCCTAGTTTGGGTATCTTGGGCTTGTCTTACTTGCCGTTCACGGACTTGGCGTTCTCGTTGTTCTTCTGGCTCATGGGGATTATTGTTAGCATTCATCAGCCTTTCTCCAATTTGCTAATATCTCATTGAGGCGAAAGATTCAATTTTGTAGATTTGTAATTGGTGATTAGGGAATCCAGGATTTGTATATCTGCATTGACCGAACAAGGCAAAAGTAAAAAGTTAAAAGGTGAGCCATTGCGGTGGACGGGTTCCCCGGCATAAAGGAGCCAGCGCCGTGGGCGGGTCTCCCGACTTGTACCCCTACTCTTAAGCAAGCTACGCGCAGCGTCTCCCCTTGGGAGAAGGAGCGTCACCCGAAGGGCAAAAGAAAGAAAAAGAAAAATGGTTTGAGAGCAACTAAATTTATTTATGGGTATTATCTTTTTACTTTTTACGCACCATCCACTCTGCTAATGTGCTGAATGCAGCATTAGGAGATTCAAAACGTTGATGTTCAATAGACTGAAAAACTCCTACATCACTACTGCCATTCACTAACACCACTTGATCTGCTTTTAATTGGATAGGCTGGACAGAAAAGGTATCTAAACCATCGGTGATAAACACTGCATATTTACGGGGCATCTGTGATAAAGTATTAGGCTCATTAAATAGCCAGTTTGCTCGTTGTACTGCCCTTTGAATATCTGTAGCTTGACAGTTGCGGGGTTGCTTGAAGACTGTTTGTAGCTGTGATTTCAAGGCATTAATGCGTTGTTGATTATTGGTGTAGTATTGCTCAATTTGCTGTTGATAACTATTCAGTTGTGTGTAAATGGCAGTGATTTGTTCAGGGTAGGTTTTGGCATCCTTGTAATATGTTTTGAGTTCCTTCTGATGTTTGAAAGGATTACCTCGGCTAGTATCAGGACGTTGCGGAGGTGCAGGAATGGCAGTAATATTTAAACGAGGCGGTTCTGGGAAGGTTGTTCTAATCAAAGGGCGATCGCTGCGATCGCAAATGCTACTCATAGCAAAAGTCCCACCTGTGCGGCTCAATGACTTTAACACCAGTTCCACATCAGTTAGTTTAGCCTCGGCAACACGGGCAGTTTGCATACTGCCACTTTGATCAATGCCAATATTAACTATGCTGGGCGGTGCTATGGGTGGTTGCATTGCCTGAATTTCTGCTAACTTAGAAGTTGCTTGTGTATGCAGATTTGATAATTTTGTATCCCCAGCAGACAAAGGGGCAGACTCATTACAACCGTTTAAACAGATACCTGCTGCTAAGGCAAATAATGCAGATTTCATGTGGTTCAACATAGTTATCACCAACAGTTAATCAATTGAGACTGTGATTTTAGGAAGATTTTTTAGGAAAATTTTTTAGAACTATTGATTGTTATACAAAAACAGTAAAACGACATTATAAAATAAACAAAAACCGCTGCTAAAAACTATGGTAATTTTCACAAAAATATTTCCACTAAAAAGATAGATATGTCACCTACATCAGCAAGCTAAAAGCCGAAAAATCAGTGTGTGGTAATAATTTGATTTTTATCTATTGTGCAACAGCTTAGGACATCTTCGTATCGCGGCATTTATAGTTATATACAATCTAATTAAGCGCTACTGAAAAACTTGTGTTGGCTCTGTAATAACTATGTAAATTTTATCTGGACAAATGCTAAGGTCTAAATTTTGTTTGCAGTAATAGTGTACTCGTTAGCCTTTGGTTTTAAATTCGCTTTTTCAACCTTTGTATTTTCGATACTACACGAGAATTTTCAAAAATGCAACTAGGCTGTAAAATTTTTTTTAGGTTTTTTAGCAAATACTATTTTGTAGATTCAACAGCAATTTATATGGCAAGAAAAAAACTAACCTTATTAGCGAAGATAATTAATCTTGTCAATAATCTCGTGCGAGCAACGAAAATAATTTGATATATAGAGAAATTACATTTGATTTTTGATAACCTAGCACAGCCGAAGTTTTGCCTAACATAGGTTATATCCTCGGTATACCTAACACGGCTAAGTCTGATTCCTATATAGGTTTTATCTTGTCGTTTCGCTGTGGTTTCTAATGAACTACTCTTAATATATACATCAACTTTGCGTAATCAAACTATTTGATGCGAATAACAAACTGTTATTCTCGATGAGTATAAATACTTAGCGTTTGCAGATATACGGCAATCCTAAATTGTGTCATGAATTTTATCACCTCTCTTTTATATTTGGACTTTAACGAAATACACGGGTAGGGAACATTGTTCCCTACGCTCGGCGATAATCTGTACTTCTTCAAGTTGCAATCTGCCATATTTACACCTTCAATAGAACACCTGTACAAGTCTGAAAGTAAAAGCTAAAAGCAAAAGAAGTTTATTTCTTTTCACTTTTAGCTTGTTTACAGTTTAATGAGTCAAGATGCCAATGTTTCCATTAATTCGACTTCCCTATCACTAAGTATCAAGTCCAAAGTTCCAAGTTTAAACAGAAATCTTCTCTTTTTAATTTTTACTTGCTATGGGAAGCCAGTCAACTTCAAGTGTCATTATCAGGTGACTTCTGCATTCCTGGCGCCTCAAAAATCAGCAAAAGCTTTGCAGTTTGGGTGCAGTTATGCAGGACTTGTAAATAAGCAACTGCATCATTTCGCCGGCGAAATCGTGCAACAATCTGATGAAAGATTATCAGGAAGAACACGAATAATACACCACGGATGTAATTGCTGAGAATAAGTCACCATCGCTACGCTCCAAGTCAAAAGATAAAAGTTAAAAGGCAAAAGAAAAGTCTTTTAGCTTTTGACTTTTGACTTGTTTTGATGCACTTTGAAATTGCCTACAATCACCTTAACGAGAAGATATTTGCAAAGACATGTCTATTTGCTATTGACAAAATCGATATTTTATGTATAACACCAATCACAAATGAGAATTAGGAAAACATAGCAGGTACAAAACTTGTTCGGGAATCTCCTCGTAATGTTCTAGTAGGAAATCCATCAATGCTAGATGTCGTAAATCGTTGCGTGAAGGCTGGCGTTGATTGCGCCCATTTCTAAACCAACCTCTCACGGTAGAATCGGAACGGGAACAGATAGTGGCAATTTGTTCGTAGCTGACTGCCCATTTGGCATAAAATTGTGTGGGTGTCATGCCGAATTCCCAATTGCTGTACAGTAAAATGAGCCGTAATTCTCGCGTTTTTAATGGACGAGGTTTGGGCATAAGTACAAGTAAAAAGTAAAAAGGCAAAAGAAAGAAAGCAATAGATGTAGGTTGAGTTGTAGCTTGCTTCCCGTAGGGTACGCAGTGAAACCCAACAAAACCGAGGATTGTTGTTGTTGGGTTTCGTTCCTCAAACGCCACTCGCACGCCACTTGCTTCAACCGGGGGAACCCCGGCAACGCAGTGGCTCCTCAAGCCGGGAAACCCGTCCACGGCGGTGGCTCCCCAACCTACAATTGACTACAATTGGCTTAATTAATGGGAGTCTATGTGTGTGATTTCAACACTTTGTTCCTCAATGTAACGCCAGTAAAATCGTTTTGCCATTGATGCTGAAGAACTCCAAATATCACTATTCTGGCTGCGATATCGATGTGTTCTCAAGCTGCGATAGCCTGGGCCATGATTAGCGAAACATTCAAAAGCTTTGTCATATTGCTTGCGGTCACAAGCAGGTAATGCATCAAGTTTTTTTTGAACTTTGGAAGTGAAAACTAACCGGAATTGGATAGTTTGAATCTGCATTCACTAGTTTCCGAATATCCAAAATTTGACCGAAGCGTGAAGATGTTGACACTGCTAGCGGTGGAGCGCGTGGGGCGTTCATTTGGGTATGATTAATGTGCTAAAGACTGTGTTAAATCGTGGTAACTAAACGATAAATGCTGCGTCGTCTATTACAACCTGAGGTTGTGTTCCCAATACTGCGACTTTGCAACGATTGTGGGCAGACATGGGGTAGAATCTCACTTGGTCTTCGCGTTTGTTGACGAGTCGGAAGAGGTATTTGGATAGGGTTTCGTACTGCTTCTCGTCTAATACGCACTCGAAAACTGACTTTTGGACTCTTAAACCGTAGGCTTCTAGGAGTTTCGCCACTTTGTTACGGCGGGTATCACTCACGATGTCGTAGCAAACCAAATAAAACATCATCGTTTCACCAGCTTTAGGGAAACAGTTTGCGGTTCAATGGTGTTGGTGAAGTCTGAATTTGCAGGCCGAAACTTCAACGCTAGGGGACGATAATACTCAACATCTCCCAGCAAAGTTGCGAGATATTCTCGAACTTGTAAGTCGAGACATTGGCGATAACTGACTTCTCCGGCGTAGGGATGGAGTACAAAAGTTCGCAGTTTTGCTTCCCAGTGTTGGAGAAAGCTTTGGAGAATGGTATGGGGCTTTTTACCGTTACCGTTGCCGTTAGAGTTAGAATTCAAATGATTACGGGCAAAATTTAACACCAAGTCATCAACGATGGGGGCGCGGAATTCGGCGGTAAAGTCCCAGGCTAAGGGGAGTTCGTAATCTGCGTTGCTATGCAAAATTGCGTAGTCTGGGTGAAGTCCGGTGGTGATGAGAAGGGTGTAAATATATTGATGTAGTAGTTGATTTCCCAGGTTTAATAGTCCGCTAATGTGCTTTGCGGTTGTTTGGGGACATGGGTTGGAGAGGTTGAGCAAGGAAGCGATCGCAAAGTGGTAGATTTTATCAGCTTCTTCGCTATATTCGCGCAGTTCATCGAGAGATACTGCGATTGGGAGGTTATCCATCAGCAGTGTCAGGTAATTTAATGCGCGTTGAGTGGCGTAATTAGCTTGGTGGTGAGTCCAGCTTTGCAAAAAAGTATGTTGGTTGTGCAATTTCGCCCAGATGATACTTTCTGCTGTGGCGCGGTTAAATTCTCTGTCCCTTCTACGTTGGCGTTGGTAGGTGAGATATTTGGCTTTGAGTTGGGATGTGTTTTCTAATCTCCCGATAATTTCGCCGTTTTGAGTTAAGTAGAGTACGGGAATGTGATGTAATTGCAGTGTTTTAATAATGTTGGTGGGTAGATTTATGTTGTCAAAGATGATGAGTTGACTGACGTTGCTAAGACGGATACTGATTAGTTGTTGCTGTTGATGAAACACTTTTAAGTAAGTGTGTTGAGTTTTGATTAATGCATCCTTGTCGGTGATGTAAATTGTGGACATAGGTTAAATGAAGTAAAAGGTTAAAGGTAAAAAGTCAAAAGATAGAGGCTGTTTTGCTTTTGCTTTTTTACTTATCTCTATGTTCTCAGAGTGGTATATGAGTTCGTATATGTGTATACGGCTGTTATATATGACTTTGTATATGAGTTATATGACTTGTGTGTAGCGCATAAAAAAAGTCGGAGATATTATCCCCGACTGAGTACTTAATAATCTGTAATTTATAGCCGTTATAAATTATTCGTGAAAACCAAGATCCCCGACTTCTTCAAGAAGTCGGGGATCTGAGCCTTACAATTATCATTTTTATTCGACTTCATAGAAAAAAAGACAGTCTGGTTACATCAAAGATGTTGATGCTCTTAAAGTTTCCATTTTTAATCGACTTCATAGAAGCCAAAGGTAAAATGAATGTTACTGTTGATAATACTAATCCCGTTTCCATTTTTAATCGACTTCATAGAAGCCAAAGGGGAAAAACTAAGCCCAAGTATCCAGCAAGAAATAGTTTCCATTTTTAATCGACTTCATAGAAGCCAAAGAAATATAGTTTTTCTCGTGCTATTGATATGTTTCTTCATGTTTCCATTTTTAATCGACTTCATAGAAGCCAAAGACGTTATCGGCAGGGATTGAAGCTGAGCGTGGCGGAAAGTTTCCATTTTTAATCGACTTCATAGAAGCCAAAGTGACGATTTTTCAGGAACAACGACAGGAAGCTTAATAGTTTCCATTTTTAATCGACTTCATAGAAGCCAAAGCCATATTTTGGATACGTCCAAGCAGTTATTTTTTAGTTTCCATTTTTAATCGACTTCATAGAAGCCAAAGGCTACCGCTTGAAAGCCTTGCCCTGAGCTAAGTCTACAGCACTTTTTTGTGGGATGCAAATTTTCACCCAAATAAATGAGAAATTGTGTCAATAAACTCATCACCGGAGTACCTCAAACCCTTACCAGGAGAGCAAATTGTGGGATAGAACGAAAGAATCAGGGTTTCAGCCATTGTGTCTATCCCACAAATAGTATAGTAGGTTACAGTTTCCAAACCATTGGGCGGTAAACTTCTACCTCACCCATCAAACAAGCTACATACTCCCGCACCTGCAACTCAATACAACGACGATAAGCTACCTTGTAACCAGTATGGGGATGTGTTGTCTCGGTTTGTAACTTCTCCTCCCAGTGCTTGAGATACTTCTTCAACGCACTTGCTTGTAAGTATACACCACCACGTTCATCAGGAGGAGTAAAATCTTCAGGATCTAAGATTTTTTTATTTACCAAATACGCCACAAACGAATCAACAATTTGAGCGCGAAATTCTTCCATCAAATCAGATACTAAGGCTGGATGATTATCGCGGGGAACGTGTAAATTACCAAAATGCGTATGCAGTCCAGTGGCTTGAATAAACGAAAAAACTTGCTGACTTAATAAAGTGTAACCCAAACTCATTAAACTGTTAATTGGGTCAGTCGGTGGGCGTTTGGTACGCTTATCAAAGGCAAAGAAACCTGTAAATAAAGAACCCAAAGCTTGAAAATAAACGGTGGCGGCTTTCCCTTCATATCCCCGTAGAGCTTCCATACTTTCTGCTTGGGGTAAACTGTCGATGAGAACCTCAATTAAGTCTATTGCTTGAGTAGCATTTTCCGTTGACCGACGACGATTTAAGCGCATGATTAAGATGCGGGAATTATGTAATTTAGCGGTAACAATTGCTTCGGCTTGCTGTCTAGTAAATTTCTCGTTACGCGCACAATCTACTTGTCGCATCAAATACTCTACTTTGGCATCACCTTCTGTTTGTAATCTGCCAAAATACCTACCCTTTTGTGATAAATACATCACAGGAATGCGTCGCCACAATGCCATATTGACTGCACCATGCGATACGTTACAACAACCAAATAAAATAATGTTACTCACCCGTGTAGCTGGAATTTTTAGCTTTAATTCTCCTTGGTAAAATACCTGGAATTGCTGATTTTTTACACTCAAATAAGCGCCTTGGTCGGTGACGTATAATGTAGACATAAAATCCTGCCAAATATGAGATATAGATGCTGTCGGAAATTTGCTGGGCTTGTCAATACTGCAAGCTTTCGGCGGACGGGAAGCAAATTTTACTGGGCGTTCTTTGGGACGAAAATAAGGTAAACCTGATTGATTTGTTACCCATTCCCCCTCACGAGTAGTCACTGGTGACGGTGGTGCATAAACTTCGCCGCCAGCAAAGCGATAACCAAGAAAGGTAAACTCGTCATTAGGGGCATAAATCTGTGTTTTATCTGGCTGAAGATTTAAGTACAGTTCCCCTAACCAATTAGTAACTTTGTCTAGGGTGCGACTTGCTTCTAACCAACTGCTACAAGCAATGGCAAAATCATCTCCATACCGGACTAAATTAAGGCTATGACTGAGGCATTTTCTATCAAATTCGTTCAGGTATAAATTTCCTAACGCCCCAGAAAGCACACCACCTTGCAATACTCCCTTACCTGGGTAAATAGGTTTGCCTGCGATGACAATTCCCGATCGCAGTTGCCCTTCGAGTAATTGCACTACAATGGGTTCAAGAGGTAATGCTTGTACCGCAGTTAACAATAATGGCCAACACAAGCTGTCAAAAAAATCAGCGATATCGGCTTTGATAATCCATTTTGGTTGCAACTGGTAGTAGGAATATAAATGCTGTACGGCTTGCTGAATGTTGCGTCCTGGGCGATAGGCGTAACTACAATCAAGGAAGGTATCTTCTAAGGGAAAATACAGTTCTTCTAGTAATAAACGCTGCACAATTCTGTCGCGCACGGTGGGGATACCAATTAAACGCTTGCCACCGCTGCTTTTGGCGAGATAAAATCCTTTGGCGGGGCTAGCGCGGTAAGATTCCTGTTGTAATTGGCGTAGAAGAAGACGTAACTCGTCATTGACAGCCGATGCGAATAAGTCAAGGGTAATGCCATCGACACCCGCAGTTTTAGTTCCCGCACGGACGAGAAGCCATGCAGATGTGAGTTGTTCGAGGGTGAACATGGGGAAGTAAAAAGTAAAAAGTAAAAAGGTGAGCCATTGCGGTGGACGGGTTTCCCGGCATAAAGCAAATGGCGAACCCGAAGGGCAAAAGAAAGAAGATACCTGTTTGAGGTTGGGGACTTTGAACCGGACAACAAGTGTTTTTGCCTTTAAATATGATTGTTGCAGTCGTGTATATGAGTACGTATATGGGTTAGTGACGCAAATATATGACTTCGTATATGACTTGTGCGAATTGTCATTTGTCATTGGTCAACAGTCAACAGTCAACAGTCAAGAGTCAACACCATTGAATATGCAAGCTTGATCTGGAACAGCTTATAATGACTTTTAACTTTTAACTTTTACCTTTTTACTTTTACCTTTTTACTTGTTATGAAGCGATCGCTTGTCGCGTCAGCTGAGGGTATCAAACGTGCTAAGGTAGCTCTTAAGCGTCAGAGTTTGACTCAAAAGGCTTTGGCTTACGAGTTTGCGATCGCATCTTGGACGACGGTAAGCAGGTTTTTTAATGGTAAGCCTGTTGACCGCCATCTATTTTTAGAGATTTGTGAAAGACTAGATTTAGATTGGCAGGATATTGCTGCACCTTTTCTTGCTGAAGAACAGGAAGAAAAAGAAATTGCTGCGGAAATCTCACCTGAACTGGTGGCAATACAACGCAATTCTTTACGTGCCAGAATTGCTTTAGACCCTTACATTTTACCTCGAATCAACCGCCAAGATTTACTCAAAGATTGCCTCACCGCTATCCATCGCGGTGTTATGGAACAAAAGCGCCGTGTTGTACCCATCCTGGGTGCTGCTGGTTATGGTAAAAGTACGATTCTAGGAAGCATTTACGATGAACTCGTACAAGCTGGTACTGCTTGGGTGGGGTTAGTACGTTGCAATGATTTGATTGAGACGGCTGAAACTTTTGCTACTGAAATCGGAGAAAAACTCAGTGGTGTCAAGGAATCAATTGTAGAAATTGCAGTCCGCTTGCATAGCCAGCACGGCAGAGGCGTATTGCTGATTGATACCCTAGATTTAGTGCTAGAGAAAAAATTAGTACCCGTACTCCGCAATATTTTGTTACGGTTATTGGATTGTGGGACTACAGTTGTATTTACCTGCCGCGATGCAGACTTTCGGGATTTTTTTGAACCATACCACGAAAGCTTTGCAGGTTTTCATGAAAGTATTGAACGCTGTCAGGTCTCCAATTTTAACACCGAAGAGGTACGGGAAGCTGCACGCGCCTTTTGTCAAATAGAACTGAAACAAACACCAGCAGGTGCAGCCAACTTCGCTCAGAAAATTGTCTCACTTTCGACTGACAGTAAGTCTCTGGCAGACATCACCCGCAACCCGTTATTACTAGCGCTATTGTGCAAACTATTTGGTGAAGATGGTAATGTCCCGGAAGATTTGACAGTCAGCCAATTATATCAAATGTATTGGGATTTACGAATTGCTATCAGCCGTAAACCCCGCGCCGATAGTCGTCGTATTGGTATGGCTAAGAAAAATCTCTGTTTGCGATTGGCTGCATTAATGTATCATGCCTCTGAGGAACGTCTGCGGGACTTTATTTATGAAAGTCAGTTAGAACTCGATGAGGTAGAATTTCTCGCTTACGAAGAACTCTTTAGCGACGGGGTTTTGCAAGAGTTGGGTGCAGATAGGGTCAGTTTTTTTCACCAAACATTTTTAGAATATGCGATCGCGCGTTATTTTGTCTCAACTTCAGAAGGAGAAATCCACAAACAGCAAATACTCAATCATCTCCAGCAACAGCAAAACGCCTACGCTCAATATTTTATCTGGTCAGTCATCCGTCAGTTACTAAATTTAGTTAATGTGGAAGAATTTCACAACATTGCTAACTCTTTAGAAATAGAAAAACTTTCGCCATTTCGTACTCTGGTGTTCGCATCTGTTTCTCGCATCGAACCAGAAAGCGCCAATGTACTGCTAAGACTGCTACCTCACGCACTTCATTTGGGTGATGCTTATCAAGAGATACTGTTAGTTGCTGCTGCTGGCGCACCAAATCGCCACATTGAAACGGTGTGGTTGGTAGTTTTGGAACTATTACGAGAAACCCAACAAACATTAATTAATAAAGCTGCTGAAGTTGCAGGTGAGTTACTGGCGAGGGTTCCCACTCAAAACATTAACCCAATGGCACAGGCGCTAACAGCAGTTATTAATAGGGATGTGCAAGCCAACTCCAACACCAATGATATAGGAACAAAAGCCTTTGGCACTTTAATGAAAAACTACATCAAGACTCCTAAAATTTGGCAAAAGGGAATTGATGAAAATGTCTTGAATTCGCTCAAAGCAAGTTATTTTTCTTTTGGTGGTAATGCCCGTGCTTACGTTCTCCAACTGTACTGTCTGCCTGACATACCAATGGCATTACAGAAAGAAATTTTAATGTTGATTATCACCCAGCCAGTTTCAGATATTGGTAAAGAAAAAGAAAATGCAATTGAATTGTTGCAGAGATTGTTACCAGATTTAATTGCATCAGGAAATTCAATATTTGGTAACTCATGGTTAGAAGCACTATATGCACAATTACCTAAAGGTTGGGATGTGATTCAAGCCACAGCCGTTGGACATCAAGCAGTACATCAACCAGAATTATTAGCTGTTCTCATTAACAAGTTATTGCAAAAAAACTACTCGCCAGATGATACACAACACCTACGCCGTCACTATATTGCTGTTACAGAAGCGATTAAAACTGGTGCAAGTTCTAGTGTAGCCTCAATTTTACTTGAGAAATCTTTAATAGATATTCCTAAGAATCGACTATCTACTATCTCATCAATGATTCGAGAAATTGTCAATCAAGCTGACAAGACTATAGTAGATATAAATAATTTATATTTATCAATAGCACAGTGGATTTTTCCCAAAATCCCAGATTCTCCGAACGAAACACTCTTAATTTTAGATACATTAACAGCAGTAGATATTCAAGTTGAAACTTTATACAGTCAAGCTCTAAATGATATTTTATCTACTTCGTCACAAGCCCAGGTAATTTCTATAATTAAATCATTAAAAAATATCCCGTTAGCCTTAGAACCTTATTTAAGAGCTAACAGTAACTATAAAGAAATTAGGATTGCCTTGGTGAGAGTTTATCAACGTCAAGCAATTCAAAATAACTCGGAAACTGCTGTTAAATATTTATTTGCACTGTGTTTAGATAATTCACGCGATATCGCCCTTGATGCTAGTGCTGCAATTTTAGATTTAACAGAAAAATTACAATTGATCGCCAGTGATTTTTTACCGATTGTTAATAATACAAAAATATCTGGTGTCCGTAATAATTGTTTAAAATCTTTAATAAATATTGTAGAATCTGGTAACAAGGTTAATGATACAGATATCGTTAATGTATGTACAGCATTAATCAATGATAATAGCCCGGAAACCCTACGTCCATTATATAAATTAATTGAATGCTGGGTGCAAACCAATAATCACATTTCTGATACTTTAGCTACAGTTACATTTGAATTAACAAATCGTTTAGTTAGCCGATGTGGCTGTAATTTATTAGATGCAGCAATTGCCCAATCAGCATACATTACTTTAAAAAATATTGCTAATCTCGAATATGCACACCTCAATACACAATTAGGGTTATCTGTAAGAAATTTATTACGGCATACAGATGTCCGCACAGTTAATATTTTATTTGTGATTGGATTACTTGATAAAATTGCCAAAATTGATCTGGATTTTCTAGTACATATTGTTCATGAAGATTTAGTTACTGATAATGGTGTTTTACCGTTGTATAATCTTGATGCGATCGTGGTGGCAATTTTTCACAATCAAGGCAAGTATTCAAAATTACTCGATGAAATTTTAGCGGATGAGCGCTTGCCTTTGGAAGTAAAGAGTAAGATTATTAGGGAACGTGAAGAGTAAGTAAAAAGTAAAAAGAGAATCCCCATAAATAAATCTCGCAGCACGCCTCGACAAAATATTTTGAATTTTTGCACGAATAAATTTAGGGGATTGCATCCTTTTCAAACCTAAGCAAAAAAATACTATTAAAAATTATTAATTATCACAGGTGGACTGGTACGCATCGGTGGATAGGATGGCATTGGGTAAGGCGATGCAGGGTAACTTGGATAACCCTGTTGATAGTTAGTTTGTGGATAATTAGGCTGTGGATAATTAGGCTGTGGATAATTAGGCTGTGGATAATTAGGATAACCTTGTTGATAGGGGAGCAATGCGATTTTGTTAGACGACGCAAAAAAAGTGCGATCGCTAAAAATCCAATCTCAGTAAAAAGTGATTTT